>DATEGM010000416.1:0-3792 GCA_035280085.1 Terriglobales bacterium | reverse complement strand
GCGTACCTGATTCCTTCGCTGTTCACCACCGCCAACATCGCCGCCGGTTATTACGCCATCTCCCAGGTGATCCAGGCCAGCGTCATGGAGCCCTGGCATTTTGACAACGCCGCCAAAGCCATTGGACTCGCCATCATCTTCGACGCGCTCGACGGTTTCTTCGCCCGCATGACCCGCACCAGCAGCGACTTCGGCCGCGAACTGGATTCCCTGGCTGACGTCATCACCTTTGGCGTGGCCCCCGCTCTGCTGGCCTGGATGTGGGGTTTTCACCTTTTGCCTCCCATGGCGCACGCCGAGTTGCACAGCAAGCTGCTCCAGGCGGGCATTATTGGCAGTTTCGTATTCCTGATGGCGGGAGCCAGCCGTCTGGCGCGCTTCAACATCCAGGTGAACCCTCAGCCCTCTAATCCCGGCCGTCCGGGGAAGAAATACTTTGTCGGCATGCCCATTCCCGCCGGCGCGGGAGTGGTGGCGGCGGTGGTTCACTTTTCCGGCGGCGATCCCCTCGCCCTGTGGTGGGTATCGGTCATCTGGCTGGCGCTGATGCTGGCCGCCGCCTTCCTCATGGTGAGCACCTGGCGCTTTTATAGCTTCAAGGACATTGACTGGCGCCGCCGCCATCCCTTCCGCCTCATCGTGGTCTTCGGCCTGCTCTTTGCCGCCATCTGGTTCTTTTCCCGGCCGGTGCTGTTTCTCATCGCCATGACCTACATGCTCTCCGGCGTCTTCTGGCGCCTGATGTACGTGCTCCACCGCCGCGGCGGCAATCCCCCCTCCCCGCCCTACCAGGAAGCGACGGAGCTGCGATGACGCAGGATTCCAGGCCCGCATCTCCCTCGCGCCCGCCGTCGCACGCCGTGGGCAGCTTTCGCGTGGCCATCGTCGGAGCCGCCACTCTGAAGGGCAAGGAACTGGCCGAGGTGCTCAGCGACCGCAATTTTCCCCGCCGCGACGTCAAGTTGCTCGACGACGATGAATCTCTGGGCCAGTTGGAAGCCGTGGGCGATGAGATAAGCTTTGTGCAAGCCATTCGCCCCGAGCATTTCGAGAATGTGGACTTCGCTTTCTTCACCTCCGAGGAAAGCTTCACCCGCCGTCATTGGGAAATGGCGCGCCAGGCAGGGTGCGCCATCGTGGACCTCTCCTTCGGCCTGGAGAACATACCCGGCGCGGTGCTGCGCTCACCCTGGGTGGAACGGCAACTGGGACGTGCCCCTTCTCCTGACCTGGAACCTGCCCCCGTAGTCGTCGCCCATCCCGCCAGCGTCGTGCTGGCTCTTCTTCTGCTGCGCGCCCAGAAGGCGGGCCGGGTGAATTCCGCCACAGTCACGCTTTATGAACCGGCTTCCGAGCAGGGCCGCCGCGGCATGGACGAACTACACGAGCAGACCGTCAACTTGCTCTCCTTCCATGAGCTGCCGCGCCAGGTTTTCGATACCCAGGTAGCCTTTAACCTGGTGTCCCGCTATGGCCAGAAAGCGCTTCTGCCGCTGGAAGGCGCGGAGCGCCGCGTGCTCAACCATTACCAGCGCCTCACCGCGGGACAGGCGCTGCTGCCGGCTTTGATGCTGGTGCAGGCTCCCATCTTCCACGGACACGCCTTTTCCATTTATTTTGAGATGGCGGAAATGGTTTCAGTGGGCGACATGGCGCAGGCGCTGGCGGGCGAGCATGTCCTGGTCAGCCGCGGAGCGGAGGAATCTCCCAGCACAGTGAGCGCCGCCGGCCAGGGCGACATTTTGTTGACCTGCCGCCACGATGCCAGCCATCAAAATGGCATTTGGGTGTGGGCCGCGGCCGATAACCTGCGCATCGTCGCCGGCGCCGCCGTGGAAATTGCGGAAGAAATGGCCACTGCCCGCCCGCGAGGCAAAATCCAGTGAGGCGCAGCCGGGCGACGGCACTGGCAGCATGCCTTTCTCTCGCGCTCGCCGGCTGCGGCTACCACGTCGCGGGAAAAGGAAACAAGCTGCCCACCGACCTGCACACCCTCGCCATCCCGGCTTTCGCCAATGGCACGCAGGCCTACCACATCGAGCAGGACTTGACCTCGGCGGTGGTCCGCGAATTCACCACCCGTACTCATTACCGCGTCATCAGCCGCGATGATCAGTCCGCCGACGCCACTCTGCACGGCGCCGTGCAGTTTGTTTTCGCTTTTCCTCTTACTTTTGACACACGCACCAACCGCGTGGCCACGCTTCAGGTGCAGGTGGGGATGAAGGTCACTCTTACCGACAAGGCCGGTAAGGTGTTGTACGACAATCCCAATTACGTGTTCCGCGAGCAATACCAGGAGAGCAGCTCGCTTTCCAGCTTCTTCCAGGAAGAATCGCCGGCGCTGCAGCGGCTGTCGCGCGACTTTGCCCGAACTCTGGTGAGCGACGTTCTGGAGAACTATTGATGCGCGCCTTCGCGCCTACCGAGCGTTTTGTCGCCGAAGTCAGCAGCCGCAAGCTGCGCCCGGCCTATGTCTTCGTGGGGGATGAGACTTTCTTCCGGCGGCGCTGCCGCGAGGCCATCCTGCAGACGCTGGTGCCCGCCGACCTGCGCGACCTCGCT
Organism: Terriglobales bacterium; assembly: GCA_035280085.1. GTDB lineage: Bacteria > Acidobacteriota > Terriglobia > Terriglobales > Acidobacteriaceae > JAICWP01. The sequence continues at coordinate 1,227 of DATEGM010000416.1, read as the reverse complement.
TTGTACGAATTCGACCTGGGGGAAAGCCCGCTGGGCGAAATCCTCGATCGCGCCCGCACTCCCTCGCTCATGGCTCCCTTCCAGGTGTTCTTCATTCGCGGAGTGAAGAACCTCTACGGGCGCGGCTCGCACGACGCTGAGTTCGAGGCCATCGAAGCTTACGTCAAAAACCCGAATCCTGACGCGCTGCTGGTTTTCGTGGCCGACCACATCAGCATCCCAGCCGATGTCCGTCGCATGGAACTGACGGACAAAGAACGTTACGAGAAAATTCGCGACACGCTGGGCGAGTGTTGCGGCATCGTGGAGCTGGCGCGGGTGGAGGAAAACGAAGCTGTACGCTGGCTGAGCGAGCAGGCGGCGCAACAGGGCGCGAACATTGACGCCGACGCCGCCCGCGAAATGGTGGACGCCCTCGGCGGCGACATGATGATGATCGCCGGCGAGTTGGAGAAGCTGCTCCTGTATGTAGGCGAGAAAAAGCGAATCACGCTGGGCGACGTGGAAACCATGGTACTGGCCGCCAAGCAGCGCTCACTCTACGAACTCACCGACGCCATCTCCGCCAAGGACCGGGTGCGTGCTCTGCAGGTGCTCGATGCCATTCTCTCCACCGGAGAAGGCGAAGAAGCCGCTATCGGCCACCTTTACATGCTCTCCAAAACCTTTCGCCAGATGCTCGTTATTCTGGAGCGCAACGTGCGCGATACGCGCATGCTGTGGGCGGCGCTATGGCAGGGCTTCCGCGTGCCCCCGTTTGCCGCCGAAGACATCATCAAGCAGGCCCGCCGCTACAAATCAAAACGCGAGCTGACCCGCGCCATCCGCCTGGTGGCCCGCGCCGACCTTGCCCTGCGCTCCAATCCCCCCGGCAAACGCCTGGTTTTGGAGAAGCTGGTTCTCGACCTCACTTCCGAAGCCCAACCCACCGCGCCCGCCTGGCAGCAGGATCAGCTGCCGGTGTGACGAAGCCGCAGGCTCTTTGTCATTAGTGGCTTAGCCGACCCAGACCGCCATGGGCGCCGTTAATGATCCGCATCACTCAATACCACTGTCATCCTGGGGAAGCGTGAGCCGCGCTTGCGTGGTGAGCGCGACGAAGGACCTCTGCATCCTTGGAACCATTGGCACCGATCCAGGGTGTTCTGTGAAAGCCGCATTGGAAATTTGGTTGTGAACTTCCTCCGCCGTCAATCTTCGGTCGCTGTCAGAAATGCTCAACCAGCA
>DATEGM010000415.1:0-17992 GCA_035280085.1 Terriglobales bacterium | reverse complement strand
GGCTTGCCACGCCTACGGCGGCATCGGCCTGCACCGCGCGCTTGACGGTGGCTGCGATTCCATCGAGCACGGCCTCGAGCTCGACGACTCCGCCATCGCGCAAATGAAGCGCCAGGGCACCTGGTACGTCCCCACGCTCAGCGTCTACTACACCGACTGGGCGCCGGAGAACACGCCCGACGGCCAGCGCGACCGCAAGCGCGCCTCCGACCACGAAGTTTCCTTCAAGAACGCCATGCACGCCGGCCTGAAGATAGCCTTCGGCACCGACATGGGCGGCATCAAGTGGAGCGAGCCTATAGCCCAGGAGTTTGGCCGCATGGTCGAGTTTGGCATGTCGCCCATGGACGCAATCCGCAGCGCCACCGTGCGCGCCGCCGAACTGCTCGACATGCAGGGCCAGATCGGGGTGATCGCGCCTGGCTCCTATGCCGATATCATCGCCCTTTCGGGCGACCCGCTGCGCGACGTCAACCAGTTGCAGCACGTCGCTTTCGTCATGAAAGGCGGCCAGGTTTACAAGAACGATTTGAAGTAGCAGTCCGGTTTTTGGGTGGAGCAGCGCTTTAGCGCTGCACTATCCAGCCCGTCTAATCCGGCTTCAGCCGCTGAGGTGCCTTATCGTCCTTTAGGGAATATAGCCGGCCAGGTATATCTCATGGGCTGAATGCTCGCCGCTGTTTTCCCCTTGACTCCGCCCCGCTTACGACGATAATGCTGCGATTCGAGAGTGCGGGACGAGGAGGTCTTATGAACGTCCTGGAAATGTGCGACCGCGAAATCGCCGCCGTCTCCCTGCAGGCCAGCGTGGCCGATGCCATCCACATGATGCTCGACCTGCACGTGGGTGCGGTCTCCGTGGTGGATGGCGAGCGCCGTGTCGCCGGAATTTTCACCGAGCGCGATGTCCTGCAGAAAATCTCCCTCAGCGGACGCAATCCCGCCAACATCCCGGTGCGCGAGGTCATGACCACGCCCGTGGAGATGGGCACCCTCAACACTACCCCCGGCGAGGCCCTCGCCACCATGCTGGAGCAGCACTATCGCCACCTTCCCGTAGTGGACGACGAAGGCAGGCTGCTGGGCATGCTCTCCATCCGCAACCTGCTGCAGGCGCGTGTGGACGACCTCACCCGCGAACTCGATGCCCTCGAGCAGTACACCGCCAGTGACGGCATCGGCGGCGACTGACGCCCAGCCGCGTTTTTGCTAACCACGGTCGCTACTGCCGTCCAACTGCGATTTCACCAATCACAGTGTCATTCTGACGGAGCGCTCATCGCGGTAGCGGTGAGGCGACCGAAGAACCTATGGATTTTTTTCAAGGCAATAACTCTGTCACGTTGAGCAGGGGCCCGCCCGACGCAAACAATAACTCTGTCATGTTGAGCGAGGGCGCATGCCCGAGTCGAAACACCCCTGCGTCGTTTGGCCCTGCACTCTGCTCTCGGGAGTTCTCACCCTTGTGTTTCTTTCCCACCGTCATTCAGAGTTCGCGCTCACCGCGGTAGCGGTGAGGCGACCGAAGAACCTATGCATTTGTGACGCGGGCGCCCGCCCGTGTGCGGGCGTCATGCTGAATGGCTTTAGCCATGAAGCATCTTGCGTGCAGTACCACTTTTCTTTGCGGCTAGACTGCTCCCCCGTTCTCCACCGCACCAGCCCGAAGGGCAAAACAGCTTTTAGCCCAGGGCGTCAGCCCTGGGTAACAGGCCTTTTAATCTTCCCAGCGAGCGCGAGGGAGCGAACGCGACGGAGCGCGAGCCGAACAACTGTATTTCCCCGGCGCCCCATGATAGTCTCCCCAACGCGCCGAATGCTGACTCCTTAATGCCCAACCGCTCCACCAGCACCGTGGCTGCCGTCCGCATCGCCACCGGCGTCTTCTTTCTCTTCTTCGCCGAATACAAGCTGGCTGATTCGGTCTTCGCCACCACCACCTTTCCCGATCAATGGCTGAAGCAATTCATTGCCCAGGGCACGGTCAGCTTCTATGCCCCTTTTCTGCAAAAGGTGGTGCTGCCGCATCACGTCTTCTTCGGGTACCTGGTGGGCATTGTTGAACTGTTCATCGGCCTCTCCCTGGTGCTGGGCCTCTGGGTGCGGGTGGCCTCAATCGTGGGCGTCCTGCACATGATCAACCTGACGCTCGCCACTTGGTGGGCGCCCGGCCGGGACGTGCCCAAATGGCGCTATTTCGGCAACGAACTGGACCATCTGCCTCTGCTGTTTCTTTTTCTCATCTTTTTTAGCCTGAATGCCGGCAGCGCCTGGGGGTTGGATGGAGTGCTCCGCCGGCGCAAGCTGCAAAAGGGCAGCTTTTTCGGGAAGACGGGATGACGCGGAACCCTTCTTGGCGATATTTCTAACACACTACTTCTGTCATGTTGAGCGAGGGCCCCCGCCCGATCCGAAAAAACAATAACCATGTCATGTTGAGCGAGGGCGCATGCCCGTGAAAACAATCCCCCTGTCATGTTGAGCGAGGGCGCATGCCCGAGTCGAAACACCCCTGCGTCGTTTAGCCCTGCACTCTGCTCTCGGGAGTTCTCACCCTTCCTTTACTCCTGTCATTCTGAGGGAGCACTCATCCCGGTAGCGGTGAGGCGACCGAAGAACCCATGCATTTCCTTCGCGGGCGCCCCTCGACGACGACTTACAGGATCAAGGCGTCATGCTGAACCGCTTCAGCGGTGAAGCATCTGGCGTGCCCTGCCACGGTCTATCGCTTCCAGCGAATCCCTCGGAAATGCCTACTTGTGATCCGCCGACTGTCCCAGCCCGGAGGGCGAAACGGCTTTTTAGCCCAGGGCGTCAGCCCTGGGTAAGAAGCGCAATAAACCCCCCACGCGCAGCGAATGCGAGGGAGCGCGAGCGGGATTACCGCTTTTTCACTGGTGGCATGTCGTGCGGATTCCAGGTCACATTGGCCTGAAATAGCCTGTCTGCCAGGTTCTGGTTGTAGGAAACATCGGTAATAAAGCGCTGGTTCACCATGTCCCCGTTATGGAAACGGGTAATGCTCAGGGGCGTGGCCACTCCCTGAATCACCTTGTAGTTGTCGTAAATCTCAACTTCCTCGTTGCGGTAGCGTTCGGCGTCGCGCCAGACAAACGATTTCTTGATGGGCAGGTGCGATTCAAAATCCACATTAATCGTCACCGCCTCGTTCTGCGCGTTCATGATGGTCACCTGCTCTGCCTGCTTCTGCGCCGCTACCGCCTGCCCTTCATAGAAAAGCGCCACTCCCGGCTCGTTGAGCCAGCGGCGCAGCACCCAGACCAGCGAATACTTCCGGCGCCGGTTGTAGTCCGCCAGCGCCTTCGTGTCCTCGGGGGCCGTGCCGCGGAAGGTGATCTCAAATCCCTGGTCGCCATTGTTGATGATGATCCAGTCGCGTTTCTTCGTCAGCTCTACCCGCTCCTTGTCCGGGTACTTCCAGAACAGCCAGAACTGCGCCGTCCCTGTGGGTTGGTCGTGGTAAATGCTCCAGGTGCGGCCTTCCTCCCGCATGTCGCTTACGTTCAGCCACGCTTGTCCGCCCAGCGCCTGGATCATCTGGTCAATCAGGGCCCGGGCCTTGCGCGCGTTTTCGTCCTGCGGCGCCGCCGGCGTGGCCGGCACCGATTGCACTGGCGGCTGCGCGACTTGGCCGAAAGCTCCGAGGCTAACGAGAAGAATGGTGATCAGTAGTTTCATGCGCTTGTTCCGTGCGGACTTCAGACTTACTGCTCCACTCTCAAAAACATCGCCTTAGTTACGGCGGTCCATCAATCCTTCACTGCTGAAGGCCTGGACAAATGTCCTTCAACCCAAACACTGCACCAGCCTCACTGGGGCGGTACATTTCTTGAGCCGCGGAGCGGCACCAGAATGTAGCCCCGGACGTTAGTCCGGGGTACAAAGTGGATTAAATTCATAGCCCCAGCGGGGCGAAAGAACGTTTTCGCACTCGGAAGCCCTGGGTCGGCTTGCCCATAAAATTCTCCGGCGCGACCGAGCCCCGCGAGGGAGCGCCGGGCCAAACCCCCTGCTCCTAGCCTATCAGCACCGCGCCCCCATTGACGTTGAACACCTCTCCGGTAATAAACCCGGCGTGCTCCGTGCACAGGAACAGAATGGGGGCCGCCACTTCCTCCGGCCGTCCCACGCGCTGCAATGGAATTACTGAAAAAATCTCCTGCCGGCTGGCCGGGTCGTTCAACGCTGGCCTCGCCATGTCGGTTTCCACCCAACCCGGCGCCACGCAATTCACATAAATGCCGGCGGGCGCCAGTTCCGTGGAGAGACCCTTCACCATGCTGATCAGCGCTCCCTTTGCGGCCGCATAATCGCAGTGGAAGGCTTCGCCTCTCTGCCCGGCGGTGGAGCTCACCAGAACAATAGAGCCAGTCGCCGGGTGCAGCTTTTTCTGCCTCTTCATTTGCGCCACCGCATGCTTGATCAGGCCAAACACGCTATCCAAATCAATGGCCTGGGTGCGCCGCCACTGCTCTTCGCTCATTTGCTCTATCGGCACCGCCTCTGCTACCCAGATTCCGTGGTTTGCCACCAGTACGTCCAGTCGCCCAAAGCGGCGCACCGTGGCTGCAACCAGCTCGCTTGCTGGCTCCGCCCCGCTCAGGTCGCAGGCTACTGCCAGGCAGTTGTCCGGCCCGCACTGCCGGACAATTTCCTCCGCCTCTGCCCTTGCTTTTTGGTAGTTGAAGGCTACTTTTGCCCCCGCGGAGACGAACATTTTCACGGTACTTGCGCCAATTCCGCGCGAGCCACCCGTTATTAACGCTACCCGACCGTCCAGAGAGAGGGAAACGCCTGCTAAGCCTGTCATGACAACAACTTACCACCTAAATTGACCCCTAATCAGGGAAAAGCCAGAATGGCCTCAAAACACCTAAAAACGGGGTTAAAACGCCATTTTGACCGGCTTTTTTCCGGCTGTGCCAGCCCTGATTCCTGCCTCTCCGTAGCCACGACTTGTGGCTTTTTTACCACAGACAGATCTGCAACCAGGATTGTAATCTACTCATCACAAACCACATATCAAGACACGCTTGCCGCAAGAGCAGACAATTCGCAAGCCCGTGGAGTGCCGCGGCGTCGGCCTGCACAGTGGCGCCCCCGTCGCCCTCCGGCTCCAACCCGCGAATGCGGGCTGTGGGATTGTGTTCAAGCGGACGGATCTGGACGGGTTCAGCGTGGAAGCCAGCAGCCGCAACGTGGCCCGGGTGAGCTACGCCACCAGCCTGATGAAAAAAGGAGTGCTCATTTCCACCACGGAGCACCTGCTTTCCGCCTTCATCGGCATGGGGATTGATAATGCGATTGTTGAGCTGGACAACCTGGAGTTGCCCATCCTGGACGGAAGCGCGCGGCCGTTCGTGGAGATGATTGAGGAAGCCGGCATCCGGCAGCAACGCCGGCTGCGCACTTACCTGCGTATCCGTAAGCAACTGGAGTTGCGGGAGGGCAACAAGTTCATTGCGGTTTATCCCGGCAATGGCTATTCGGTTTCCTACAGCATCAATTTTCCGCACCCACTGGTAGGCCGCGAGGAGTTCCGGGTGGACTTGTCCGACGGGCAGTATGTGCGGGAGATAGCTCCGGCGCGCACCTTCGGCTCGCGTCAGGAAGAAGAGGCGATGCGCAACCAGGGGCTGATTCGCGGGGCCTCACTGGACAACTGCATTGTTCTTACCCAGGAGGGCATGGAAAACCCGCCCCTGCGTTTCAAGGATGAGTTTGTGCGGCACAAAGTGCTGGACCTGATCGGCGACCTGGCGCTGCTGGGCAAGCAGATTTTGGGTTCGGTGGTTGCGGACCGGGCTGGGCACGCCATGCACACGGCCCTGGTTTCCCGCCTGCTGAAAGACCCCACTCTATGGGAAGAGACGCATGGGGACCAAAGCCCGCACTCGGAGCGCGAGCCTGCGGTAGAGAGCGCGTTCACTGCCAACGCGGATTAGAGTTTCACCACAAAACCCACGAAAAGAGCCGCAGGGCCGGCACGCGAACTTGAGCCCTGCAATGGCGACGGAGTATCCTGCTCATCTTCGCTGGAGGAAGATGTGCGTAACCGTGCTCTCGCCCTTGCTGCTTTGCTCTTATTTCTCACCCCGCTCCTGCTGGCTGCCCCTGCGGGAAAGGTCGAGCCCATTGGACCGCTGACCGACTCGGCGGCTTCGGAAGCGCTGAAAAAGGCGGTGGAAGCAACCGGCTACCGCGTTCTGCTGGATGACGGCAGCGAGTGGTGCAAAATCTGGTTACGCGCCGGCGCGCCAGCCAGCGGCAAGACCGAGGAAGAAGGCGCGCTTTTCCCCCAACTAACTGAATCCACGCTGATTGGTGTGATTTCCTTCACCAAGCCGGCCACCGATTATCGCGGCCAGGCGGTTCAGCCCGGCCTTTATACCCTGCGTTACGAACTGCTGCCCAATGACGGCAACCACCTGGGAGTCGCGGATAACCGGGACTTCGCTTTGCTGGTGCGGGCTGGCGATGACCCCGATCCCGCCGCCAACTTTGACTTCAAACAACTCGTGGCCTTGAGCCGCAAGGCTACCGGCGCAGCCCATCCTGGTCCCATCAATTTAGTGCAGCCCGCGAGCGACACGGTGCCGGCCGTCAGCAACGACGGCCAGGAGCACTGGATTTTTGCCGACAAGGTGAAGATGCAGCCGGGCGAGCCGTTGCTGATCGGGATCGTGGTAAAGGGAAAGGCAGCGGAATAGGGATCGCTTGAGAAGGGCATGGGCTCAGCCATGCCGGAAACCGTGGTGCCGTCCGCTAAAGCGGACTCGGGTTGTTCTCCTTCGGTCTACCCAGCACTGCCGAGTCTGGGTGAAAACGTTCTTTCGCCCCGCCAGGGCTATAAATTTACTCTACTTTGTACCCCGGACTTACGTCCGGGGCTACATTCTGGTGCCGCTCCGCGGCTCAAGAATGATGGTGTTGTTCCACCGCCACCTAAATTTCTGCGTTGTCACACAGACTCTGCCGTGCTGGGCTTTGCTATGGCGCCCCTGAAGGGGCTGAAGTGAAACCGTCTGCCACCGGGTCTGCTATCCAGAACTTCACCGGGGTCCATCGAGTTTCTTAGGTCTGCCGAGTGTATGTGAGAACGTTCTTTCGCCCCGCTGGGGCTATGAATTTATTCCACTTTGTACCCCGGACTTACGTCCGGGGCTACATTCTGGCGCCGCTCCGCGGCTCAACTGGCGCCGCTCCGCGGCTCAAGAATGATGGTATTGTTCCACCGCCGCCTAGTTTTCTGAGTTCTCACCCAGACTCTTCCGTGCTGGGCTTTCCTATGTCGCCGCTCCGCGTGATGGAGTTTTTGTTCCCGCTTTCGCGGCATTCAGTGAATGATGTGGCAAAGGCAAAGACGTCCTTCAGCATTTCCGTGCTGGGCTTTCCTGTCTCGCCGGCTCTGCGGCTGATGCGGTTTTGTTCCACCTTCGCGGCATTCAACGAGTGATGTGGTAAAGGGCAAGGCAGCGGAGTAGGTTTCAAGTTTCCAGTTTCGAGTTTCGCGATAGAAGTTCGCTCAGGCCATGTTGTGTTTTGAATCAACCGCCATGGCGAATCGCAACACTCGTCAGATACGCCGTAAATCTCCGGTTGCGCGCCAGTTAGCTACTCCCCTCCCCGTAAATCAGCAGTTTCCGCCCTTTTCCTTGATGTGAATCGCAACAAGCCGCTGTTGCCTTTTGCTGCTCCAATAATGAAACATTCGCCACAATGATGCCCGAACTCCTTGCGCCTCAATGCGCTGCAAGCAGCCAGTTGCGCGGCCCACACTTCGGCATTGGGATTGCCTTTAGAAAGGTGGCGAGCGGCAAGCAAAATACAGCCGCCGCCAGAGTCGGCCCAGCGCATAAGCGCTGAGGAGGCGCACCATGACAGTCCTACTGGTAATCATGACCTTTGCGGTGTTGCTGCTGATTGACCACTACTACACGCGCAAACGCCTGGTGGTGCGGGTCGAACGGGAAGCTGCTCCTCCGCAGCGCGAAGTGCTTATGCCGGCGCGCCTGCAGCCCAGCCTGGTGGGAGGGTTCCAGGTGCCGGAGAATCTGCGCTATCACCCCGGCCACACTTGGGCGCTGAATGAGAGTCCCACGCTGGTGCGTGTGGGACTGGATGATTTCGCCTCCAAGCTGGCGGGCAAGATCGAGCGCATCACGCTGCCGCAGCGCGGCCAGTGGATCCGCCAGGGGCAGAAGATCTGGACGCTGTATCGCGACGGCAGCGGCGTGGATATGGTTTCGCCCATCGAAGGCAGCGTGGCCGAGATTAACGAAGCGGTGCTGCTCGATCCTGACCTGGCCTCCCGCGATCCCTACGGTGAAGGCTGGGTAGTAACCGTGCAATCGCCGGACGCGAAAACCAATTTCCGCAACCTGCTGGGTGGCGCGCTGGCCCGCTGGTGGACCGAAGAATCAGCCTCGCGCCTGCAGCGGATGATGCCGGGAGCGCTGGGCGCGCTGGCTCAGGATGGCGGCGTGGCCATGGCCGACCTGACCAGCCACATGCCCGACCAGGAATGGGCGAAGGTGACCCGCGAGTTCTTTCTGACCTAACCCGATAGAAGGCCAGGCTTCAGCCGCGCCGCGCGCGCCGAGTCCAGGAAACCTCCAGGCCAGGACACGGAACGCCAGGCGCGGCTGAACTTTTGCCCGCCACGCCATCCGTGTGTAAGGAAGCTTCATTGCACAACGGAGATTTGCAAAAAAATCCTAACGCCTGTAAACAACAGTTGGCCGTCATGAAACGCGAACGCACCCTGAAATCCGTTCTGGCATTATCGGCTATTCTGACAGGTGCAGGGTTGTTGGTAATCATCGTCTCTTTCGTAGCCATCCCGGGAACACGGTATCTCCCAAGGAGCGTGTACAACCGTGCTCGCTGGTGGGGTATCACGATCAGTTGCAATGGAGTCAGGTTTAAGCTACCGCCGCCATGGTTCCGGCCGGGTGAAAGGGAGCAGGTCCCGGGGAGAGTAACGTTCTTTCGGGATGAGTTTCCATGGTCAGGGCACAGCTTCTCTTCCATCACCTTCAAGGAACCGTTTCCCAGCAATTTTGCACAAAATCCCGAGGACGGTCTTCGGCAATGGCAACAATTGAAAAATACGATATGGTCCAGCCCAGTTTCGTATCCCCGGGTGACTGGCCACTATTACTCTACAGCGCACGGTTCCAGGAACGATTTTCGTTGCGCGAATACGGAGCGACAAATGGCGCGCGGAGAGAAGTACATCGAGATTGATTGTATTGAGACTCGTAGCGGCTGGGGCTTTGAGTACAAAGGCAGGCAAGAGGACGTGACCGAGGCCGTGTCCATCCTGGAAAATGGCTCTTAACAGCCAGCCCCAGGCTCAACAATAACAATTGAAAAATGACCGCGGCGCATTTCGTTTAACTGCACACGCGACTGATTGCATTGAGCGTCTCCCGAACCCACCCTGCCGAGGAATACTACTGCAGCTTGGCGTACTCCGCCTTGGCTTCTTTCAGGATGGGGAGGTCGGGATCAGCATCCTTCCACAGGGCGAAGAAGTCCTGATAAGCGGCTCTTGCTTTGGCCGCGTCTCCGGTCAGCACGTACGCCCGGCCCAGGCCCAGTTTGGCGAGCGAATGTTCGGGGGCTACAGGAGCAATGCCGCGATGGTCCACAATCTTCTGAAATTCCGCGGCGGCATCCGTTCCGCGTTTTGCCTGCAGGTAGGCCAGCCCGCGGATATAAATCGGCAAGAGTCCTTGCGCACTGCCGACTTCATACGGGGCTGCCGTTTGCAGGCGCGCGATCGCATCTTGGGGAGCTTTGCCATTTGACACGGACAATGCTTCCACCATGGGGACGTATACGGCATGCAATAGCGTGTCCTCCGGGAAACGGCGGCCCAGATCGGCGGTTATGGCTTGCGCCCGGCTCACATCTCCTCCCATGGCCAAAGCCACCGCCACCAGTTCCAGGTTGCTCCGGCCACTCGCCAGCCTGGAACTGGATGCGCACAACTCTTTCGCCTTCGCCGCATTCCCGAGTTCGGCCTGGGTCAGCGCCAGGGCCGCCTGTGTGACCGCCGTTGTGCCCTTGAATCCCAGCCGCTCGCTGACTTGCACCGACCGCTGCATCAACTCATTCGCCTTCTGTATTTGCCCGTGGGCGGCAGCCGCGGCGGTAGCTTCGTTCAGCAGCAGATATTCGCTGGGTTTGCCTTCCGCCCATTTCAATTCCTGCTGCATGCCGGCTTCATCGACGGTCAAGAAGGCCAGATCGTAGAGGCCCTGGTGAACAAATAAATTGTCGGCCTTGGCGTCCACAGCCTTTTTCAGAATGGAACGTGCTTCCTCTATCCGGTTTAGCGCCACGTATGCAAGCGACGCATGGACATATCCAAATGGAGCATTGGGCTCCAGACGCGCGCACTCGGTGGCCATCGCAATCCCTTTTTCAAAGTCGGCGTAGTACAGGTTGTATTCCAGAGCCAGATTGCCGAAGGCGGTGGAATCATTGGGATAGGCTTTGATCGCCAGCTCGAGATTGGCTTTGTCTTTTTCGATATCGCCCGTAGCTGTGTAGTAGTGATCAACAACGTAGAATCGCTCGCGGTCGCTGACGCGCTCCCGCAGATCAAACGCCTTCCGGGCCTCTTCCAAGGATTTGTCTTCTTCTCCCAGGTTGGCGTAAACGGCAGCGAGTCGCGCGTGCGCCATGGCAAAGTTCGGGTCGAGCTCAATGGCGTGCTGGAACAGCGGAATGGATTCAGCCTCGCCGCCGCCGTTGCGCATTTCATCAGCCGCGGCGTAGGCCTTCAACGCTTCCAGGGATGAGGTGGTCGCCTCCGTAACCGGCGTGTTGAACTTCTGCACTGAGGACAGGGACTCGCCCAGTTTGCCCCGCAGGTTCGACGCGGCTTTTCCTACCGCCGGCAGCACCGCCTCCTTGCTGTCTGCCGTCACCTGCTCGCGGGCCAGGGCATCGCCGGTGGCGCAGTTGATGGCATCAATAGCCACCACGTACTGGCTTCCCAGGGCGGCGATGGAGCCGCCCAGCATGGCGTTGATGTTTTCGCGCTCGCAAATTTCGCGCGCCACGCTGCCGGTAACGCGCTCATCCGGGGCGCGGCCCATATAGCGCAGCGCCTGGCGGACGGTTTGGTCAGGCACAATGTTCAGATAGGGGGACTGCTCGAGTTGCACGGCCAGCGCCTGCTTCAGCGTGCCGTCGAAGACCGGGTCGCCGGTAGTGTTCACGAAGTCCGCCAGGAGAATGGAATCCTTTTCCGTCAGCTTGCGATTGGCGCGAGAGCGCCAATAAAGCGCGCCGGCAACGGCCACGACCAGAAGCAATGCGCCGGCGATCAGCCACGATTTACTGCCACCGGCGCGCCCTGGCTCAGCCGCTGCGGGTTCGGCGACCGCTACTGTCGCGGGCGCCGGCTGTGCGGCAGCCGAGTAGGCTGACAGGTGCGATGCCGATGAGGAACGCGAAGCCGAAGCCGGCACCACGTTAGGCGCCTGCTGCTCCAGTTCTGGTTCTTCCACCGCCGCCCTCTTGCCGGATCCCGAATCCCGTTTCAGCCGCTGCAGCTCAGCGCGCATGTCCGATGCGTGCTGGTAACGCAGCTCGCGATCCTTTTCCAGGGCGCGGTTGATAATCCGTTCCAGCTCGGCCGGCAGATCCGGATTCAGGCGAATGGGAGAGATCGGGGAGCGCTCGAGGATGGCGTTGAAAATGACGGCCGAGGTGTCTCCGCGAAACGGCAATGCGCCGGTGGCCATTTCGTACAGAACCGCGCCAAAGGAGAACAGGTCGGTGCGCGAATCCAATTCTTTGCCCCTGGCCTGCTCGGGCGACATGTAGGCCACGGTGCCGAGCGCGGTCCCCGGACTGGTGAGGTGCTGCTCATCCATGGTTACGCCTGGTCCGCCGCTCCTCAACTCGCCCGACACTTTGGCCAGGCCAAAGTCCAGAACCTTGGCGCGCGCGCGCTTAGTGACGAAGATGTTGGCGGGCTTGATGTCGCGGTGCACGATGCCTTGGGCGTGCGCCGCATCCAGCGCGTCAGCGATTTCGATGGCGAGGGACAGTAACTGCTCGTACTCCAGAGGATGGCCGGAGATGAGGTGCTTCAAAGGAACCCCATCCAGGAACTCCATTACGATGAAGGCCTTGTCCTCATACTCGCCGATGTCATAAATGGTGCAAATGTTGGGATGATTCAGTGCCGAGGCGGCTTGCGCCTCGCGCTGAAATCGGGCCAGGGATTGCGGGTCGCGGAACACCTCGTCGGGGAGGAACTTGAGAGCAACAAAACGATGCAGGCGGGTGTCTTCGGCCTTGTAGACCACACCCATGCCGCCGCCGCCAACCTTCTCGATGATCTGGTAGTGGGAGACTCTCTCGCCGATCACGGATGCGGATGTTATGGGACGCCACAAGGCAAGTCAATGAAAAAGCGACGCTTAGTGCGGAGGGAAAGAGGGCAATTGGGAAATTGCCTTAGCGCATTTCATTTCAGGCTTGTGCTTCAGGATGGGATCTCGAAGGTCACTGTGGCAGTCCTACTCGCCGGTGGCCCAGAGTTTGTAAACAGTGATAAGCCGGCTTACGCGCCAGATAACCGATCTCGAAGCTGTGTCAGTCGAAAATCTTCAACCGTCAATTTACTTTGTGCCTCTGTGGTGGATTGTCAACGCTGGCGGTATGATCAGAGCCGCTATGGCTGCGCAGAAAGCAATGCTCACCGAGTTCCCCTGGAATGAGGATTACCGCGTTGCCGGTTTGGATGACGTCTTGACGCCGGCGCTGGTGATTTATCCCGAAATATTGGCTTCCAACCTGCAGTGCACGCTGGCGCTGCTGGAGGGGGATGGCAGCCGCTGGCGCGTGCACATCAAGACGGCCAAGCTGGCCTGCACGCTGCGCATGCTGGTGGAGCGCGGCATCCGCAACTTTAAGTGCGCGACCACGCTGGAGCTGCTGACTGCCTGTGAGTGTGGCGCCGAAGACGTGCTCTTAGCCTATCCATCCATGGGCGCGAACGCGCGGCGGGTGCAGGAATTGGCCGCGCAATTTCCTCGGGTGCGCGTTTCCGTGCTGGCCGAAAACGAGGAACAGGTCAGGCAGTGGCGTGGCAGCCGCCTGGGAGTGTTCCTGGACATTAACCCCGGCATGAATCGCACCGGGATAGAGCAGACTGCGGTTGATGAAGTTGTTGACTTGGTGCGCGCAATAAACAGCGCCGGCCTGAAGTTCTGCGGCTTGCATTACTACGACGGACATCTCGGCGGCCTGGCTTTTGAGGAGCGCGCCCAGGTAGCGCGTCGCGGCTACGATCAGCTGCTGAAGATCGTCGCGGCGATTGAGAACGCCGGCGAGCAGGTTCCCGAGGTGATCACGGCAGGGACGCCGACCTTTCCCGCCGCATTGTCCTACGCCGGCTTCCGCGGGCAAAGTTTTGTGCATCGCGTCTCGCCGGGCACGATTGTTTACTGCGATGCCACCTGCCTGGCGCAATTGCCCCCCGAGTACGGCTACCGTCCGGCGGCGCTGGTGGTAGCCCGCGTGGTTAGCCGGCCGCGCGCCGGCACCGTGACCTGCGACGCCGGCCACAAGACTGTTTCCGCCGATGCCGGCGTGCCCACCTGCGTGGTGCTTGGCCATCCCGAGTTGACGCCGCTTTCGCCCAGCGAGGAGCACCTGCCGTTTTCCGTCGCCGAGGGCGCGCGGGGGCCACAGGTTGGCGACATTCTCTACCTCCTGCCCCGGCATGTGTGCCCGACGGTCAACAATTTTGATTGCGCGCTGCTGGTGCGCGACAGTGATATCGAAGCGGTCGAGAAGGTCAGCGCGCGGGGAAGGGAGACTCCGTTGCCCGCTGGCGTGCGAGCGGTCCCGGTGAGCCGTTGATTTCGATGAGGGCACGCAATACACAGGTTCTTCGTAGCGCTCACCGAGCAAGCTCGGCTCGCACTGCCTCAGAATGACAAGCCGGAAAGAATGCTGAGGGCGAGATGCCCTCAGACCAGTCGGCGAGACGCCGCCGCCACCCAGCGTGAGGCCCCGCTACCTTCTCTTCTTGCCAGTCTTGGCGCTCCGCCCTGCCGATTTGCGCGCCTGCGGCTTGTAGGCGATGCAATCAATCTCAATCAACATTCCCGGCATGGCGCCCAGGTTGCTGCCCACGGTGGTGCGCACAGGATAGGGCTTGGCAAAGCGGCGCGCATATACCGCGTTGTAGCGGGGAAACTGGCTGGGCTCGTGGAGGTGACTGCTCACCTTGACCACGTCGGCCAGAGTCGCGCCATCGGCCTCCAGGATAGCTTCCAGGTTGGTGATGGTCTGCTCGGTCTGTTCCTCGATGGTGTCGCCCACAAGCTTGCCGGTCACGGGGTCAATGGGGCCACTGCCGGTTACGAAGATGAAGTCGCCGGCACGCCAGCCCTGAGAATAGGCGCCCATGGGCGGCGCGCCGCGCTTGCTCTGAATCACGTACTTGGCCATATGTGTTTTGCCCCTTCAGACTCCGCCAGAATTGGCCCTTTGTAGTGAGGACACCTCTCGCCTGGAAGCCGACGCAGGCGGCTCAATGCGCCAGGTAAGGCACAAAGCCGCGCGTCTTCGTGCGCAGGCGATAAACGGAAGTCGTCGCCGTGATGTAAAGGGTGCCGTAATCTTTGTCTCCCCAGGCCAGGTTGGCAGGCTGCTCGGGGAGCACAATGGTCCCCAGGTGCCGGCCCTGCGCATCCCAGACCCAAATACCCTTGGGTCCGGTGACGAACAAATTGCCGCGGCGGTCGAAGCGCATGCCGTCGGGGACGCCGTCGTTGGGTCCGCCGGGTTCTTCGCCGAAGATGCGGCCATTGCTCAGCGCGCCGTCGCGGCCCACGTCGTATACGCGGATGTTTCGCTTGTCGCTGTCGTCCACGAAGAAGCGCTTGCCGTCAGGCGTGAAAGCAAGGCCATTGGGCTGAGAGAGGTCTTTGGTCAGCAGCTGCACATTTCCCTTGCTGTCCAGGCGGTAGACGCCCTGATAAGGAATCTCCTGCGGCTGGCCCTTGGACAAATCGAGCGTGGGATCGGTGAAGTAGATGGCGCCATCGGGGCCGATGACCACGTCGTTGGGACTGTTGAAGCGCTTGCCTTGATAGTGGTCCGCAAGCACGGTGTACTGGCCGCCGGGAGTGATGCGGATGATGGCGCGCAGAACGCTGGCGCAGTCGAGCAGACGATGCTGGCGGTCGAAAGTGTTGCCGTCGGGGTCGCCGAGCAGGAGCAGAGTCTCTTTGCGGGCATCGGGATACACACGAAAAATTTTGTTGAGGGTTTCGTCGCTGACGTAGAGAAAGCCGGCCGGGTCCCACACCGGGCCTTCGGTGAAGCCGAAGCCGCCGGCAATTGTTGCCAGTTTGGCGTTGCGGTCCACAAGCTTCCAGAATTGCGGGGAGTTGGCCTGCAGTTCAAACTTGCGCGGTGGAGTTTGCGCGCTCAAGGGCGCGGCCAGACAGCAAAGTAAAAGCACAGCCAGGGCAGTGGTGGGTTTCATCGCGGGTTAAGCGAATAACTGTATCATCCGGCTTTGGCGGGGCGCGAGTGTCGACACGCCATCAGGGCGGCGCTTATACTGGAGCGCCGCGAGTTTCGCGGCACTGCACGCTTTCTTCACGCGCCAACAATTTACCCAACCCAAGCCGCTGGCCCGGAATCTATCCCAATGTTGAGGTGAGCGGGCCGGCATAGCACCGCGGCTGACGACCGCCAGCGAGGCAACGTGACTCTGTGGGCATTGGGTGTGTACTTCCTGCTGCTGGTCTTTGTCATCGGGGTCATTCTGCTCGTGTCCTGGCTGCTGGGCCCGCGTCACCACGAGCCGGCAACCGGCGCGCCTTATGAAGGCGGCATCCTCTCGGAAGGCTCGGCGCATGTGCGGCTTTCCGCAAAGTTCTATCTGATTGCGATGTTTTTTGTGGTCTTCGATCTGGAGGCGGTGTTCATTTATTCCTGGGCGGTGGCCGCCACCGAACTGGGCTGGGCGGGCTACGGCGAGATTGTCATCTTTGTCGGCGTGCTGGTAGTGGGGCTGGCTTACCTGTGGAAGCTGGGTGCGCTGGACTGGAATCCGCGGCCCACGCGTCCCCGGCAGGGTTCCACGCGAGGAATCTGATGAACTGGTCGTTGACCAAGCCGGGCGCTACCGAGAGTCTCAGGCAGACGGAGAACGCGCCGCTGGCGGAGACGGTGCGGCGCAGCCTGATCATGTCGCGCCTGCAGGAGATGCTGGCCTGGGGGCGCAAGAACTCCATCTGGCCGTTCAACTTTGGCCTGTCCTGCTGTTACGTGGAGATGGCCACTAGCCTGACCAGCAAGTATGACGTGGCGCGCTTTGGGGCCGAGGTCATTCGCGGCACGCCCCGTGAAGCCGACCTCATGGTGATTGCGGGCACTGTCTTCATAAAGATGGCGCCCGTGATCCAGCGCCTATACGAGCAGATGATGGAGCCGCGCTGGGTAATTTCCATGGGCTCGTGCGCCAACTCCGGTGGGATGTACGACATCTACAGCGTGGTTCAGGGGGTTGATAAGTTTCTTCCCGTGGACGTGTATGTGCCGGGTTGTCCGCCGCGCCCGGAGGCATTCATGGAAGGACTTTTGCTGCTGCAGAAAGCGGTAGGCAGCGAGCGGCGGCCGCTGAGCTGGGCGATGGGACCGCAGGAGGTGGAGCGGCCGCCGA
Organism: Terriglobales bacterium; assembly: GCA_035280085.1. Lineage (GTDB taxonomy): Bacteria > Acidobacteriota > Terriglobia > Terriglobales > Acidobacteriaceae > JAICWP01. Next base: position 1,254 of record DATEGM010000415.1, on the reverse strand, counting down.
TGCCCTCCATGCGCGACCTGAAGATGGAGCAGAGAAGGAAGGTCACAAGCCTCAAGACTCCCGACGAAATCTGAAAGATGCCCCTGGTTGCCAGCCCGACGGTGGTTGATGAGCTGCAGGAGAAGTTCGGCCCGGCAGCGATAAGGCCGCAGGAAACGCGCGATTCCATTGCGACCTTCTGGACACAAAAGGAGAAAATCGGCGAAGTTGTTGCGTTTCTAAAAAACGAAGTTGCCCAGCCGTACAGGATGCTGTACGACCTGACGGTAATTGATGAGCGGGTGCGCGGGCATCGCGAGGGCCAGCCGGAGAGCAGCTTCACCGTCGTTTACCACCTGCTGTCATTCGACCGCAATCAATACATTCGAATTAAGGTGCCGCTCTCCGCGGAGCTATCGCTGCCCAGCATCACCGGCATCTTTCCCGCCGCCAACTGGTATGAGCGCGAGGCCTGGGACATGTTCGGCGTTGTGTTTGAGGGCCATCCTCACCTGGTTCGCATCCTGATGCCGCCCACCTGGAAGGGGCACCCGCTGCGCAAAGATCACCCGGCGCGGGCCACCGAGATGGGTCCTTACCAGCTGGACGAGAAGAAGGAAGAACGCGAGCAGGAAGCCCTGCGTTTCAGGCCGGAAGAATGGGGCATGCAGCGCAGCCATGAGGGCGCGGACTTCATTTTCCTGAATGTGGGGCCGCAACATCCGGGCACGCACGGCGTGCTGCGCATCGTCCTGCAGCTGGATGGCGAGCAAATCGTGGATGCCGTTCCGGACATCGGCTATCACCACCGCGGGGCGGAAAAGATGGGCGAGCGCCAGACCTGGCACACCTACATTCCCTACACCGACCGGGTGGACTACCTGAGCGGGGTGATCAACAACTTCGCCTACCTCACTGCCGTCGAAAAGCTGGCCGGCATCCAGGTGCCGCCGCGTGGAGAGGTTATCCGGGTGATGATGGCGGAGTTATACCGCATCATCAACCACCTGGTGTGGTACGGGACATTCGCCCAGGATGTGGGCCAGCTCTCGCCCGTCTTCTACACCTTCAATGATCGCGAACGGGCCCTGGGTATTGTGGAGGCGGTGTGCGGCGCCCGCATGCATCCCAATTGGTTCCGTATCGGAGGCGTTTCCCAGGACCTGCCGCGCGGATGGGAGCAGATGTTCCGCGACTTCATTGCCTATCTTCCGCCCAAGCTGCGCGAGTATGACCACGAAATTATGGCCAACCGCATCTTCAAGGCGCGGACCG
>DATEGM010000414.1:0-9034 GCA_035280085.1 Terriglobales bacterium | reverse complement strand
CCTGGACCTTTCCGACGGTGTGCTCATCAAGCACAACCATATTTCCCTGGCCGGGGGCATCGCGCCCGCGCTGGAGCACGCGTTGCGCAACCGCCGGGGCGAACAACCGGTGGAGACAGAAGTGCGGTCCCTTGCTGAACTGGAGGAAGCCCTGCAACACGGCGCGGAAGCAATCCTGCTCGACAATATGGCCGTGGAAGACGTGCGCCAGGCGGTGGAGCGTGTGGCCCGGCACACGCGCCGCATGAATCTGGAGTGCTCCGGCGGCATCACGCTGGAGAACGTGCGCGCCTATGCGGAAACCGGGGTGGACTATATTTCCGTCGGCCAGCTTACCCACTCCGCTCCCGCCGTGGACATGAGCCTGCGGGTGGTGCCTGCGTAGAAAAATTGGTCAGCAAGGAAGCTGTGGCGGGGGCGCCCTCGCCCGCGAGAGCTTCTCTACTGCGGATTCACGCGGCTGACGCGGATCAATTCCTTGCAAAATCAGCGTGATCCGCGTTCATCTGCGGAAAAGAATTGCCGACTGCAGAAGCAATGGGTTTTGATTTCCCTGCCTGCTCCCGCATAATTGCGGCATACCGCCGACTCGAAAAACCCGGAGCTCCACAGCTACCGCCGCCCATGCGCCCACTGACGCGCGGCTCAGCCGCATTGTGCGCCTGCTGATGGACCACGCCACCGTGGTCGTCAGCGGAACCAAGATGGCACAGGAGATCGGCACCACGCGCTCCGAGGTGTGGCGCCTCGTGCACCAGTTGCGCGGGCTGGGCGTGGATATTGCCGGCCACGCCGCCACCGGATACCGCCTGCGCAAAGTTCCCGACCTGCTGCTGGGTGAAACTCTGGCCCCGATGCTGCGCGGCACTATTTTCGGTAACCAGATTCACCATCACTTCAAGATCGGCTCCACCAACGTGGCGGCCATGGAAGCTGCCGCTTCGGGGGCTCCCGAAGGCAGCGTATTTCTGGCCGAGGAACAGGTCGCGGGGCGCGGACGCGGCACCCACGGCTGGCATTCGGCGCGTTCCCAGGGAATTTATTGTTCGGTGGTGCTGCGCCCGGCGCTTCCCCCGGCGGACGTGCTGGTGCTCACGCTGGCAACAGGCTTGGCGGCATGCGCCGCCGTGGAACAAATGCTCGCGCACCACGGGAGCAGAGAAAGGCCGGGCACGGCACCGCAAGTTGACTTACGGTGGCCCAACGACCTGCTGCTCAATGGCAAGAAATTCGTGGGCATTCTGGCGGAATTGACGGCGGAAGCCACCCGCGTGCGCCACCTGGTGGTGGGCATCGGAATCAATGTGAATCAGCCGGCCTTTCCCGCCGAACTGCGCGATTTGGCCACTTCCCTGCGCCGGGAGACGGGCAACTGCTGGTCGCGGGTAGAACTAGCCGCGGCTTTGTTAAAATCGCTCGACCGCGAGTATCGCGCTCTGCTGAAGCCCGGGCCCGGTGGCCGTGAATCGGTGCTGCGACGCTTCCAGGAGCGTTCGTCCTATGCCCAGGGCCGCCGCGTATGCGTGGAGGAAGATGGAGGCTACGAGGGTGTGACCGCCGGGCTGGACGCGCGGGGTTTCTTGCAGGTGGAAACGCGCAACGGACTGCGCACGGTGCTTTCCGGCGGGGTAAGGGCGTTGCAATAGTGTAGCGCCGCCGCCTCTGCGGCTGTTCCGGACAGCCGGCACGATGCCGGCGCTACGGTGCATACTCATGCTTCTCGTCCTCGATGTCGGCAATACCAACACGGTGCTGGGAGTGTTTGCGCGCAGTGAAAGCGCGAACGGCGAAGCAGCGAAATATGAGCGCCTGGTCGCCCACTGGCGAGTGGCCACCAACTGGACGCAGACGGTAGACGAATATGGCGTGCTGTTCCGGAACCTTTTTGCCGCGGCCGATGTCGAGCCTAAATCCATCCAGGGGATCGTGATCGCCTCCGTGGTTCCTTCCATGGACAGCACGCTGCGCGAAGTTTCGGAGCGTTACTTCCGGACCAAGCCGCTGTTCCTGGAGCCAGGCGTGCGCACCGGCATGCCGGTGCAGTATGAGAATCCTGCCGAGGTGGGCGCCGACCGCATCGCGAATGGCGTGGCCGCACTGGAAAAGTATGGTGGCCCCTGCGTGGTGGTGGATTTCGGCACGGCTACCACTTTCGACGCGGTCTCCGCCAAGGGCGAGTACATGGGCGGGGTGATTTGCCCCGGTATTGGCATCTCGGCGGAGGCGCTGTTCTCCCGCACCGCCCGGTTGCCCCGCATTGATATCCGCAAGCCGGATCGCGTGATCGGCACCAACACGGTGGGCAGCATCCAGTCCGGCCTGTATTACGGTTACCTCGCGCTGGTGGACGGGATCATCGAGCTGCTGCTGAAGGAAATGGGCAGCGAGACCAAGGTGGTGGCCACGGGCGGCCTGGCCGGCCTGTTTGGCACCGGCTCCAGGTACATCAGCGAAGTGGATGACTTGCTGACGTTGGAGGGCCTGCGCATTATCTGGGAGCGGAACCAGGCTGCCCGCAAGGCCGCGGGCAAATCGGCCGGCAGCCTCGGCAAGCCCCGCCATTGAACCCGCGGACGATCTCGTGGAAAACTACTTCAACTATTTCACCGAGGTAGAAGAGCACTTCCATCGCCGCCGCGGTTCCACCCTGCTGCTCTCTACCCTGGACTGGGCGCTGATTGAAACCTGGAAGGATGCCGCAATTCCCCTCGAGGCGGTGCTGCGCGGCATTGATGCCACCTTCGACCGCTACGAAAACCGGCCGGCACGCCCGCGCAAAATCAACGGCTTGGCTTATTGCTCCCAGGAGGTGCTCGCCGCAGCGGAAGAAATGAAAGAAGCGGCGGTGGGTGCGCACCCCGAGACGATGGAGGCGGCAGGGCTGAATGCGTCCGAGATCAGCGCATTCCTGAGCCGAAACGCCGACGCTCTGGAACTTATGAGTGGACGGCCCGACAGTCGGGGAACCGGCGCTATTAAGCGTTTGCCCGAACCAGCGCGGCCTGTGATAGAAGATGCCGTCAAATCTCTGCGAAATTTGGCTGAAGGCCTCGCAACAGTAACGCCGCGCTGGGAAGACCTGGAACGGCGGCTCACGGTTATGGAGGAGAAACTGTTCGCCGCGCTGCTGGCGGCTACCCCCGACGACGAACTTGTGGCCGTGCGCGCACAGGCTGACCGTGAGCTAGCTCCTTATCGCCGCAAAATGCCGGCCGCGCAAATTGAGCAGTTGCACAAGCAATTCGTGCATAAGCGAGTGATGGAGGAGTACGGTGTGCCGCGGCTCAGTTTGTTCTATATGTGAGGGAACACGGTGCGTCGTCCGACGCAGACTCTTACTGACACGCCCCTTATGTCTGTCATGTTGAGCGAGGGCGAATGCCCGAGTCGAAATTGAGGCGTTGAGCGGGCGTCCGAGCCCGCTGCCGAAATCCTGAGCGAAGCGAAGGACCTCTTGAGCAGAATCCCTTTCATGCTGTCATGTTGAGCGAGGGCGCATGCCCGAGTCGAAACACCCCTGCGCTACCTGGTGCTATGAACCGTCAACGGGAATTTCCGACTGATTCAGACCGATGAGAGAACTCCTTGAAACGGCGTAGGGTTTCGATAAGCGTAGGGGTCCTTCGACTCCGCCGACCGATTCGCAAGCGAATCAGCCGGCTGCGCTCAGGATGACAGGGAGAGGGGGTTTTAATTGTCAATCGAAACTCGTCAATCACACCAATCGTCAATCGTAAATCTCCAATCGCCAATTCCTCGCTGGGCCGCAGGTCCAATTACAATCACTACTTGGACCTGACCATTGAGAAACTGGTTTATGGCGGCGACGGGCTGGCGCGCCTGCCGGCGGACGAACGCGGGCGGCGCAAAACGGTCTTCGTGCCATTTGTTCTCGAAGGCGAGCAGGTAGAGGCGGCGCTGGTGCAGCAGAAATCGGAGTTTGTGCGCGCCCGCCTGCGCCGGGTGCTGAGTCCATCGCCAGCCCGGATCGAGCCGAACTGCCCTTATTTCCTGCGCTGCGGGGGCTGCCACTATCAACACGCCAGCTACGAACACCAGTTGCAGGTCAAGGCAGCCATTCTGAAGGAAACGCTGACCCGCATTGCCAAGCTGCAGTTGGAATCCGAGCTGCAGGTTCACCCTTCGCCGCCTTGGAACTACCGCAATCGCGCCCGAATGCGCGTGCGCAGCGCACCTTTTACCTTGGGCTACTACCGCTTGGGCTCACATTCGCTGCTGCCAGTGGAGGAGTGCCCCATCAGTTCGCCCCTGGTCAATCGCGCCATCGCGGCTGTGTGGGAAGCCGGTCGAACCGGCAAAGTCCCTGAAGCGATCAGCGAGATCGAGTTCTTTGCCAACGCCGAGGACACGCAACTCCTTCTGCAATTCTACGTTCCGGAAAACGCGCCTCGCGCTCCTTTGAAAGAGTTCTCAGCAACGGTGGCCGAAATCCTGCCCGAGACCGCAGGCGTAACCTCCTTTCGCGCAGAATCTGCGGCGCACGCGGGTTCGGAAGCGCTCCCGCAAATCGTTTATGGCGCCGGAGAACTCACGTATAAAATTGAGCAAGGCGAGTACCGCGTTAGCGCGGACGCATTCTTTCAAGTCAATCGCTATCTGACCGACAAGCTGGTCGAGATTGTTGCCGAGGGTCGCGGAGGCAGTACGGCGCTCGACCTTTACGCCGGCGTGGGCCTGTTTGCCGTGCCGCTGGCGCGGAGTTACGAGCGCGTGATAGCCGTGGAGTCGTCACAGATTTCCCATTCCGACCTGCTGTACAATGCGCCCAGAAACGTGCAGGCGGTGCACGCCACCACCGAGCAGCACCTGCAGAGATTCCTCGACACTCCCGACCTGGTGGTGGTGGACCCGCCCCGCGGCGGGCTGGGCGAAGCCGTCGCGCAGGCCCTAGGGCGGCTGCAGGCGCCGCGCCTCACTTACGTCTCCTGCGATCCCGCCACCCTGGCGCGCGACCTGCGCGTCTTATGCGGCGCCGGCTACGCCATCGAGCAGGCGCACCTGGTGGATCTATTTCCGCAAACCTTCCACCTGGAAAGCGTGCTGCAGTTGGTGAAGAAGTAGTCGGGAGTCAGGAGTCAGCGTGGCTGTAGCCGAGCAGTTACGTCCCTACGGCGAAGAAGCGCCAGCCCTGGCACCGACCACGCCCCCAATTCCGGTTCGGGCGCAACCTGCTCCCCGCCAGCCGCTGCTCTATGCCGTCCTCAGCTTTTCCGCCGGCATTCTGCTGGGCACGCGCGCCTGGCGCCCGCCGATGTGGTGGGCGCTGGCGCTTTTGGTGTTTCTGGGCGCGGGCGCAATCCTGCTCCGCCGGCGGCCGCGTTGGGCGGCCTTGCTGTCATGCGGCGCGCTGGCCCTGCTGGGAGCTTTTGTCATCCAGGCACGGGGCCCGGTGACCGTGAATACCGAAATCTTACGCTTTGCCGATGGCAGCGAGGTCACGCTTACCGGGCACGTCATTACTGATGGCTTCCGGCGTGAAGGCGGCTTTAGGGGCGAGCGCCAGGTGCTGGAAGTTGAGACCGAGCAGGTGGGACCAGAAGGCTCCGGTAAAGATCTTCACGCCGGCATTCGCCTGACAATTTACTCGCGGCCGCAGGGCCGAGGCGAGGCCACGGCAGCCGCACCCATGCCTTTATATATATACGGGCAGCGTCTGCGCCTGACCGCCAAGCTGCGCCCGCCGCACAATTTCGGCAATCCCGGCGCTTTCGACTACCGCGGGTATCTGGCGCGGCGCGATATCGCCGCCCTCGGTTCCGCCAATCAGGCGGATTTGCAGGTGCTGCCCGGGTTCGTGGGTAACCGGTCTGCCGAGTGGCGTGACCGCTCGCGGCGCAGCGTGCTGGCGCAAATTCATGCCTTGTGGCCGGCGCAGCAATCCGCGCTGATGGACGCCATGGTCATTGGCGAGGATGCCTTCATTGACCGAGACACGCGAGTAAATTTCCAGCGCTCCGGCACTTACCACGTGCTGGTGGTTTCCGGCATGAACCTGGGGATACTCGCATTTGTGGTGTTCTGGGTGCTGCGGCGTCTCCGCATTGGTGATTTCTGGGCGAGCCTGGCCACCGCCCTGCTGGGTTTTGGCTATGCCTACCTGTGCAACTGGGGATCGCCCATCGTGCGCTCGGCCGTGATGCTGCTGTTCTACCTGGTGACGCGCCTGCTCTACCGCGACCGCGCGCCCGTGAACGCGGTGGCCGGCGCCGCTCTCGGCATTCTCATCCTCGAGCCTCGCGCCCTGCTAGATCCCAGCTTTCAGCTGACGTTTCTGTCGGTGCTGGCCATCGCCGGGATCGGGATTCCGATTATTGACCGGACCTCGCAGCCCTATCGCCGCGCCCTGCGCCGATTGGATACCGCGGCTTACGATTTCTCCTTCGCCCCACGGCTGGCGCAGTTCCGCCTTGACCTGCGCATGATTGCCGGCCGTCTACGCCGGTTCTTGGGCACGCGTGGCGCCTACCTGCTCCTGCCCGGCGGCCTAAGCTTCCTGCTGGGCGTTTACGAGGTACTGCTCATCTCTGCCCTGATGCAGGTCTCGCTGGCCCTGCCCATGGCGTGGTACTTCCACCGCGCGACGACGCTGGCTTTGCCCGCGAATGCGCTGGTTATCCCTTTAACCGAAATACTGATGCCTGCTGCGGCCCTGGCCGTGGGGCTGGCTTACATTTCCTTAACCCTCGCCAAGTTGCCCGCCCTGATTGGCGGATTAGCCCTGCAAGGCATAACGGGAACCATTCACCTGGTCGGCCGCCTGCGCTTGGCTGACCTGCGCGTGGCCACGCCCAGCCCGGAGGTCGCTTTGGCTGCCGCTACCGCATTGGCGCTGGCCCTGGCCACTGTCCGGCGGCAACGTTGGCTGGCGGTCACCGGCCTGGGTGCTCTGCTTGTGAGCGCGCTTTGGATCACAATCGTTCCTCGCCATCCACGCGTGCGTTCCGGCGCCATGGAGGTGACTGCCATTGACGTTGGCCAGGGCGATTCCACACTGCTGATCTCGCCCGAGGGCAGAACGCTGCTGATTGACGCCGGGGGCCCCTTCGGTCCCTGGCGCTCGGAATTCGACTACGGCGAAGACGTCATCTCGCCATACCTGTGGTGGCGTGGCGTTGCCCGGCTGGATGCGGTGGTCCTCACTCATGGCCACAGCGACCACCTAGGCGGTTTCCCGAGCGTGTTAGCGAATTTCCGCCCGCGCGAACTGTGGCTCGGCCCCACTCCACGCACGCGAGCGCTGGAACATGTATTGGCGATTGCGCGGCAGCAGAACGTGAATGTTTTGGAAAGACGCGGCGAAGACGAATTTCCCTTCGGCGGCGTACAAGTTCGAGTGCTTTCGCCGCCTCGGGATTGGCGGCCCGCAGCCGAGCCACGTAACAATGACTCGCTAGCGCTGCGGTTCGCGTACAAAAGCACGGCATTTCTGCTGGAGGGGGATGCGGAAAAGAACATGGAACTGGCCATTGCGGCCCAGCGACCGCAGGCGGCTTTGCTTAAAGTGGCGCACAATGGCAGCGCTTCTTCCACCTCGCCACCGCTGCTGGCAGCAGTTAAGCCGCAATTTGCTCTAATCTCCGTGGGGGAGCACAATCCATTTCGGCATCCCCGGGCCGAGGTTCTGGACCGGCTGCAAAGCCGTCACATCGCCACTTACCGTACCGACCAGAGCGGCGCTGTCACTTTTTATCTGGACGGCGAAAAGGTTATTCCGGCGCCGCTTCCTCGCTGAGTTCCTCGTCTTCAGGGACGGGCTTTTCCTGCCGGTATGCCTTGATCAATTCCTTTGCCTCCTCCGCCTGTTCCTCCCGCACCAGGATGGCGACTCCGCCCACAGGAAACAGGTCCTGCTCCAGATCCACCGGCCGGGTGATGTTTTCGATGCCGCTGGATTCGAGCAGCCCGCGCACCACCAGCGCTTCGCTCTCCTGCTCGGCATCGAACACTCTCACCAGTCGTTCTTTGGGATTCGGATTTTCCGCCATGATTCCTCCCTCATTTCGACTGCAAGACCGCAGGTGCTATCATCCGATGATACCCCCGAAGTAAATACGGGAGCTGTAATCCGCGGGCCGTTCGTCTCGGATCTGGCAGCTCACCTCGAATTTTGCGAGGCGAACTTATGCACTGCCGTCTCACTTCTTGCCTGGCCGCATTATTCGCAGCCCTTCTGATCATGCCTGCCTGTTCCAGCGGGTCGCAGCCGGGCCCCCTGGGCCGCGCCTACGCCTCGCTGCGTAACCGCTTTTCCAGCGGGCAAAGCGAACTGCAAAAGACGTTTGATGCCAAAAAGGCTGCCCGTAGCTGGCGCACCCTGACCACTCTCCGGATGCATCCCGGCCGCGCCCTGGAGACCACGATTGAGGTTTCCTGCCCCGATCGCGAGCACATCACGACTACGCTGGGCGATACGCGCTACGAATCCATTCGCGTCGGGAACCAGGCCTGGATTCGCGGCAACGATGGAGATTGGAAAGTGCAGCCTATAACGGCTGACTCATACCCCTGCGGCAGCAATCCCGGCGCGCCCGCTCCCTGGGCCATGATGAACGAAGGCCGTGATCCGGTATCCGTTGTCGCCACCATGGCCGCCAAGTTGAATGCGCAGGTGGCCCGCGGCGAGCAGGTGAATGTAGGCGATTCCTCCTGCCAGCGCTGGGTAGTCAGCTTCCAACATCCCGGAAGCAGCGGACGGGGACTGAACTACACCGTATGCATCGCCACGGGAGATCATCTGCCGCGCGAGCTCGTAATGGGCAGCGGCGGGTTGTCCACCACCTACTCGGATTGGAATAAGCCTATGCAGATTGACGCGCCCGCGGCCTCGGCGCAAACCAGCACACCTTCGCCCGCTCACTGAGGCTCCAGTTTTTGGCGCGGGCACGCCCGCCCGCGAGGCCCTGCTCCGACGGCACAAGAACTTCATCGCCGCTGATGCACGCGGATGACACGGATTAATCCGAGATGATCACTGTTTAGCAGCTCCCGTGGCCTCACGCCTAAAGGCGAGCCT
>DATEGM010000413.1:0-2049 GCA_035280085.1 Terriglobales bacterium | reverse complement strand
ACGCCAGCCAGGATGGATGGGAGGACTTCTATTCCGTCCGCTGTATCGAAGTGGGCGTTATTCGCAGCACTGGAGAAGCGCGGGCGGCAGGCGTGGTGCAGGCTCAGGCGGAGGTCGTGGCATTTGCCGAGGACCACAGTTTTCCTGGACCGGACTGGGCTGAGGCACTGGTGGAAGCGCACCGCGAGAGCTGGGCCGGCGTCGGCGTAACTATGACCAATGCCAACCCGAATTCGCTGCTGAGTTGGGCCGACTTCTTCTTGAACTTTGGGCCTTGCGTAATGCTACGATCAGGCGGAGTTTCGCACTACATTCCCTGGCACAACTCTTCCTACACCAAGCTGGCCCTCAATGACTACGGCGAGGAACTGGGCCGCATGCTCGAGGTGGAGGGAATACTGCACATGGATCAGGAGCGGCGCGGCCGGGGACTGTTCCTGTGTGCGGCCGCCACCACTGCGCACGTCAACGTCTCGCGCTTCGATTCGTTTATGAGCGGGCAGTTCTGGGGTAGCCGCATGTTTTGGGCCGCTTTCCTGCGAAAGAAGCGATCGGGATTATGGAAGAGGCTGGCCCTGGCCCTTGCGTCACCCGCGCTTGCTCTGGTTCGGCTGGGCCGCGCCTGGCGCGAGATGGAACGGGCGGGAAAGCTGAAAAGCCTGGTTCCTGCTGTCCTGCCGGCGCTCTGTGTCGGGGCCCTTGCGATAACCGCGGGCGCGGCAGCAGGGGCGCTACTGGGAGCCGGAGACGCTTTGTCGCACCGGATCAGCGTCGAGTTCTACCGGGACCGCCACCTGCGGGAAGCTGACCGAAATCTGCTGAATGCCTGAGTCGAAATTGAGCACTCTACGCGGCGTCTGAGCCGCGTGCCGAAATCCTGAGCGCAGCGAAGGACCTTGCTCCGAGAAGAGCTCAAGCTAAATGGCGCGCCTTAGGGACGGTTTTAGAACTCTGATCTTGACCCACGGCTTGCCAGACTTTCCTTCTCCACCTCGTCTGTGGCTCGAATTGGGCCCCACATTGGGTTGGGGCCCGTGATGCCCTCAGTTCGCTATCGCAGGTTTAATTTACCGTCAGGGAGATTGGAACTGAGTGGCTTACGCTGCCCGAGCTTCCAGTGACCATAAGCGTGTAGGTGCCGGCTGGAGTGCCCGGAGTTGGAGGTGGAGGTGGAGGCGGTCCGGTAGTGCCTCCTCCGCAGGAAGGCAGAAAGGCCAGCCACACCAGCACAAGTGCCAGAACCCAAAGCACAGGCCGAATGGTCCGCCGCCGAATCCTCGCTAACGGAAACGCCAGGAGTCCCATGGGCAGCGTAAGGATGGCGGCTGTAAAGAATGGAAAATCCGGCGACCGCAAAGCAGCTGTTGCCGCGCCCGTAGAGACGCTTACTTTCACGATGCCTCCGTGTAAGCCATCGAGTGCCACGCTGCTCGGCGAGGGATTGCACGTAGATGCCGCGGGAGCCCCGGTGCAGCTGATGTTCACGGTTGTTCCACTAAGGCCTCCCAGGGGTAAAACCAGGAGATTGAAACTCTCGGATGCACCCGCCTTCAAGGCAAGGGATTTCGTGCTGGGAGTAAAGCTGTAGTCCACCACGGTTAGAACCACGAGTAATGGACTGCTTCCGCCATTGTAAGAGATGGAGAGCAGGCCGGGGTCGTTCTCCGCTGTCTGCGGGGTGAAGGTAACATCAACCGAGCAGGAAGCGCCGGCAGCGATGGTCGCGCCGGTGCAGGTGTCGGTTTCTCCAAATGAAGAAGAGGGAACCTGGAACCCGACCTTGGAAATATTCAAAGCCGTGGTGCCTGTATTGTTCACCGTCACAGTTTGCGTCCCTCCAGTGGTTCCTTGAAACGTCAGGTTGGTAGGGGTCACGCTCGCCACAGGGGTGGCTGCGGCAGATAGATCAATTTTTGTGAGAAACGCGTTGGTGCAGCAGGTAAAGCTGCTCGACAGTCCTCCGGCGAGCAGCGGAAAATTAACCGAAGCCGTCCACCCCGTAACATACACGTGGCCGGTTGAATCCAAAGCCGCACCGCAGCCAAATTC
>DATEGM010000412.1:0-4938 GCA_035280085.1 Terriglobales bacterium | reverse complement strand
CTGCCGCTGGAAATCAAGGCGGTGCCCGAGGGGACAGTGGTGCCGGTTTCCAATGTGCTGATGACGGTGGAGAACACCGATCCGCGCTTTCCCTGGCTCACCAACTACCTGGAGACGCTGCTGCTGAAGGTGTGGTACCCGATTACGGTGGCGACGCTCTCGCGCGAGATTAAGAAGGTGTTCCTCTCACACCTGGAGCGCACCGGCGACCCGGCGCAGATAGTTTTCAAGCTGCACGACTTTGGCTACCGCGGCGTTTCCAGCGAGGAAACCGCGGCGGTGGGGGCAGCCGCCCACCTGGTTAACTTCCAGGGCACGGATACGGTGGCGGGCATACGGCTCCTGCAGCAATATTACGCGGCTGCCGGCATGCCGGGATTCAGTGTTCCGGCGGCGGAACATTCGACCATCACTGCCTGGGGCCGCGAGCACGAGCGCGATGCCTACCTCAACATGCTGCAGCAGTTTCCTCGCGGAATCGTGGCCTGCGTGAGCGATTCCTACGACGTGTTTAACGCCTGCGAACACATCTGGGGGGAAGAGCTGCGCGGGCAGGTGCTGAACCGCGACGGAGTGCTGGTGATTCGCCCGGACTCGGGGGATCCGAAAACTATCGTGGTCACGGTGCTGGAGATTCTGGGGCGCAAATTCGGCTTTGAGACTAACGCTAAGGGATATAAGGTGCTCAACTCCAAGGTGCGCATCATCCAGGGCGATGGAGTGAACTACTGGACCATCCAGGATGTGCTCACGGCCGCCACGCGCGCGGGGTGGTCGGCCGACAACATCGCCTTCGGCATGGGAGGAGCGCTGCTGCAGCAGCTCAACCGCGACACCCAGAAGTTCGCCTTCAAATGTTCGGAGGTGACTATTTCCGGCGAGGAACGTGAAGTTTACAAGGAGCCGGTAACCGACCGGGGCAAAGGCCAGAAACGGGGGCGACTGGCGCTGGTGCGCCGCGATCATCATTTCAAGACAGTGACGGTCGAGGCAGGGAAGAGCGTTCCCGGCGGGCTGCTGCAAACCGTGTTTGTGAATGGCGAGGTGAAGCGGGAACAAACCTTGGAAGACATTCGCCGCCGGGCGGAAGTGCCAGTGAGCGAGCCGGCAAGCCGTTAGGCGAGTTCCCAGTTGCCCGCATTGATGCCGGGCAGGCCACCTGCCGCACAAGGCCAGGCATCGCACTAGTAGAAGCCATGGCCGATCTGAGCGCAAAAAATTTTGGCATCGCCGGCATATTCATCATTTTGCTTTTGCTGGCCGGCCTGATGCTGGCGGGGTTCATGACCTACCTGGCATGGCACGAGGAGAACCCCTGGCCAAGATCCACCCAGCCGCACTCCGGCCGGCTGTTCACGCCGCCTGCCCCCAAGCCGCCGAGCGTGGCGCCGGCGATTCTTTTCGGGGAACCGCCGATTCCGCAGCCCAATCGCCAGGCTCACGAACTATAGAAAGCCTTCATCGCCGTTTTTAGGGTCGTGATGGCCGCGACACACTTCACCTGAGAAGCACTCTGGAAAGCTTCACGGCAATGGAGCGGCTTAGCCCGCGAGCACCTGGGCGTGGGCGAATTCGCGGGCGCGTTCCAGCAGGCGGCGCGCGCCGGCTTCGTCCCCCCGTGTGCGCAGAATAGCCGCCAGGTGGAAGAGGCTGCTCACTTCGCCTACTCCTTCTTCCTGGCTGCGCTCGAAGGCGGTCTCCGCGGCGGCAAAGGCTCCACGACGTTCGTGGATCACGCCGATGTGGTAATGAGACATCAGGTATTCGGGTGTGAGCGTGAGCGAACTCTCGAACTGTTGCAGGGCTTCCTCCAGCCGGCCGGCATGGAAGTAGCAGATGGCGAGGCGATAGTGAGCCGCGTTGTAATGAGGATCAATCTGCAGGCAATGCTCGAAGGCGCGAATGGCCTCCGGCATGTCGCCATGGTGATACCAGGCCACGCCCAGGTCGTAGTAGCCGCGGGCGAAATGAGGAGCGCCGGCCAGAGAACGTTCGTAGTAGCGAATCGCCTCCAGCAGAACTCCTTCGTGGAAGCATAGGTTGCCCAGCATGTGGTTAGCCAGCACGTGATCGGGCTCGGACTGGAGCAGGCGCTCCAGTTCCAGGCGGGCTTCGGAGCCACGGCCGTCACGTTCCAGGGTCAGGGCAAAGAGCAGACGATGGTCCACCCAGGCATCGCGGAGAAAGGCGCCACACTGGGCGCAAAACTTGTCCTGGGGGTGGTGGTCGCAGCCGCAACGGGGGCAGTGGGTGGCAATCCTGGCAGCGTCGGAAGTGATCATGGGCGCACCTGCATTCGCGCTGTTCCAGTCTCGCCCCTGGATGCACCAGACTCAGTGATGCCGGTCACGCGGAACGGTGACGCGGCAGGGCAGCGACCTTGGTCACTTTTGGACCATCGTGCCGCTTGCCTACCATGTTGTTTCACCGCGCTCCCGCGTGGCGGCGGCAGTGCGGCCAGCCGCGCGGAAGTGGAAAGCGACGTGATGCATGCGACTGCAGTGCCTGCTGGTAACGCAAGAACGCGAACTGCTGGAGCTGGTGCGTCCCGTGCTGGAAAGCTCCGGCATGGAGGTGGAGGTTCGCGCCGAAACGCGCAGCGCGCTGGAGATCTGCGGCCGGCGCCATCTCGACGGATTTCTGGTTGATTGCGACGATGTGACTGGGGGGCGGGACCTGCTGGCCAGCATTCGGGGCAGCGGCTCCAATCGCATGTCCACCATCTTCGCCGTGGTCAATGGAACCACATCCATCACCCAGGCCATGGAAGAAGGCGCCAATTTTGTGCTGGGGAAGCCCCTGGCAGCAGAGCGGTTCCAGGCTTATCTCGAGGTGGCGCGCGTCTCCATGGAGCGCGAGCACCGGCGTTACTTCCGTTTCACGGTCAACTTGCCCGTCCGCATACAAAGCGCAGAAGGGGTGGAAGGGGAAGGACGCATGGTAAACATCAGCGAAGGCGGGTTGGCGGTGCGGATGGCTCCGGGCGGAGGTCTGCAGGGAACCGTGCGGCTGGAATTCACCCTTCCCAGCCTTGAGCCCTTCACGGTGCAAGCCAAAGGCGAAGCAGTGTGGGGGGATACGGCCGGCCTGGCGGGAGTCCGCTTCCTCTACATGGGCGAAGATTCGCGCCGGCGGCTGCAGGAATGGCTAGGCCAGTTGTACGCGCAGATGGAGCTGCATGGTGGGCAAGAGCCGTAAAGCTTGAAGTGCAACAGGAAGTTTCAAGGTTTCGCAGGGTTCAAGGTTTCCTGCAAGGCCGAAGTGTTGCGGGGATTCGAAGCCTTGAAACTATGAAACCTTGAAACCTGTAAAACTTTTCCTAGACTTTGGCGGCAAAGGCGTTGTTGTTTTTGCTTTCCAGCGGCAAATTTTCGCAGTTCTTGATGGCAGCGGCGATGCCAAAGCGCTGACCGCTGGGCTGGGGCTCCACCCGCACCACGGTGGCATGGTAGCGAACACGGCGTTTGCCGTAGATAGAAAGTTCCGCCGGCAACACCATCTCCACATGAATCATGGTGCCGTGAGCCAGCGACGTGCTGCTATACACAAATAAGCCGCGCTCGTTCAGGTTGGTCACCTCGGTCTTTTCCGAGGCGGCTGCGATCCCGTAGGTAACAACGGCAGGAATACAAACGCGGTGGCGGCTGAGGACCCGCTTCTCCTCGCCGGAACCGGCGATTTCCGGAAATACCTCCTGGAATATCGCATCGTTTTTGTCCTCGACGCTGGGTTCCTGTCCGGTCAGGTACTGCGAAAGCGAAAGCAGGCGAGCGACAAACTTGCTCCATCCTTTGGGCTCATTAGCAGTCGCATTGCTCATAAACGCTCCTCGTTACCCCTACCGCGGGCCGGAAAGAAAGCCGGTAATAGCATCGCCGCGGTTGTCTCGCAAAAGGCCCAGGGCCGAGGCGATGATTACGAATAAAACTCCAAATACCAGTGGGTAGCGAGCTACCCGGGTTTCATTCTCCTGCCACATGCTGAGGAGGGCCGCTTTCATCTGGCTTCCTGAACCGGGAATAAGGCCTTTCCAGATTCCGACAGAAGGCGCTCAGCGGCAACATCACTAAAGTAATATTTACCTGCAACCCAAAGGGAACTACCTTGGCACTTGCACAATCTTTAATGGCTAAAGAAACTGACGTTGCTTGGGGAGGAACGGGGAAATGGACAGCGCAGGAATTCTGATGATTTTGTTTGGCTCGGTTATTTCTGTGACCACCGCGCTCACTTTTATGGAAGTGCGGCGGATGCGGAAAGCCGGCCTCATAAAGTAGTTAACCGCAACCATCATTCGGCCGGCGGCGCCAAGGGAGAAGTACGTTTAAGCAGCTCGGCAGCTGCCCGGTAGCCGCTCGCTATCGCGCCATGGACGGTGGCGTGGTGGCCCTGGGAATTCGTGGCCTCTCCTGCAAAGAACAAGGTGTCGGCCAGCGGCGCCGCCAGTTCGCGCTGTGCCTGCTCCGCGCCTCCTGCCAGCACGTAGCTGTAAGCCCCACGTGAAAAGGGATCGGCTTGCCAGTCGTGGACATAAGCGGCCTGCAACAGGCTGCTGACGCGTTCGGCCGTCATCCCCAAGATGGCCGCCAGAGCTTCGACTGCTTTCCCCGTAACAACTGATGCCGGCTGCCCGCAGAACTGCTGAGCTCGGGGCCCCGCGCTCCAGCCAACCAGCACAGGCGCTTGCGAAGGCAACTTGCTCCACCAGGTGGGGAGCCAGGGATTGTCGGAGAAGAGAAACTGCATGTCTGCCAGGTTGCCGGTCGCTCCGGCGAAGGCGGCCTCGCGCCAGAAGGCTTCACGAAAAACCATCGAGACGTGAACCGCGGTTCCCATGGCCAACTGGGAAAGGGCTGCCTGCTTTGCGTCCAGGGTGGGAATGAAATGCACTGCTCCCGGAGACGACGGTGGCAGCTGCAGAATGCTCAACGGCAGGGT
>DATEGM010000411.1:0-4364 GCA_035280085.1 Terriglobales bacterium | reverse complement strand
GCGGGGCTGATGCGGGAGTACACGAACGATCCTGTGCGTATTGAATTGGGGTCAGTATTGAAGCCTGTGGACAGCGTCGAATTGCATGCTTTCGAGGTCTCGTCGGCTGATAAGTTCGACGCGTTATGCCATCTGCTCCGTTCTGAAAAGGGGCGCACGCTGGTGTTCGCCCGCACGAAACGCGGCACCGAGCGTTTGGCCAAACATCTGGCGCGGGAAGGATTTCTGGCCGCCATGATTCATGGTGACCGTTCGCAGCCGCAGCGTACGAGCGCGCTGAACGGCTTCGACGAGGGCCGGTTCAAGGTGCTGGTGGCCACTGACGTCGCCTCCCGGGGGCTGGACATTGAAAACGTGGCCCACGTCATCAACTACGATCTGCCCACCCTGCCGGAAGACTTTATTCACCGGATTGGCAGAACGGGACGGGCCGGCGCCCGCGGCTACGCTTCCACGCTGGCCACTCCCGCGGAGACATTGGACCTGCGGAATATTGAACGTGTGCTCGCCATCCGCATCGAGCGTTGCGACATCAACGCAGAGATTTGTGCCGCAAGGACATCACGGCCAGGGAACACGCTGGCCAGCCGGACGCTGCAAGCCTTGCCTGGGGAAGTGTTTGTTTGAGCCGGATTGCCGGAGCTGGGAATGCGGTTGTTGATGCCAAGGCTGATGTTACCGAATTACGCTCCACGCTGGCTCAGAAGCGCGTATAGTGAAAATACCGCTTGACCACGAAGACACATCGCAGCCCTTCTCCCTGCGCCTTCGCGATTGAGAGGCTTGGCCTCGCGTAAGGCGCTCACGCGCACAACGAGTCTGAAGTTTCAAGAGGTGACGCAGCAGCGCGCCGCAGGAGATGGTGTGCCGTACGTCCTGCGCAAAGGGCAAGAGGAGGTTATGGCGATGTTCACCAAGATTACAAAAGTTGTCGCGGCACTAGCATTGCTACTGGGATTGTTTTCGCACTCGGCGGCCGATTACCGCAAGCTGATCTTTACCGTGGTCTGGCTGGCAGCACTGGTGGTTTTGGCGCAGGCGTTCCATCGCAGCAGTTACTTCTGGGCTGCCACCTTTCTCGCCATGGCTTGCCTGTTCAATCCCATTCGGCCGGTCGCGTTTCCGGCCAGCATGGGCCTTCTGTTGGAGATGGCGGCCGCAATCCTGTTCATGATCGCGCTGGCGGTTTTGAGATCGAAGCCACGGCTGTCGATTGCGTCGATTACCGCTCCTGGAGCAGGAAGCGAGTCTTTATGAATCAGGCCTTGGCTCCTGCCGCCAGTAAGAAGCGTATTCTTCTGGTGGTCAGCGATGATGTTCGGCGCGACTTGCGGGCACGGGTGCTACGAAAACTGGGAGCGGACGTGGAGTGCGCCGCGGACATCAGCGAAGCACGCTCGCTGTGGCGGGCGGATTTCTACAATCTTGTTCTTTTCGACGTGGTTCGCGATGCCCGCAACGCGGAAGAATTCTGCACCGAGGTCAAAACCGCCAAACCGCCGCAGGCCGTCGCTTTCCTGGTAGGCAAGCCTGATTATATTGCTGCCTTTCCCCGCCCCGAGGGGGCGGCCGTGGATAGCGATATTAACGGCCATGGCGCCTGGGGAGAGATTGTGGCCTCACTGTTTGCCAGTGCATGCGAAGGCCTTTCGCGGCGGTGGGGCTTTCAGGAAGCTGCCTGGCGGATCGCGGCGGCCCGTTCCGTGAAAGATCCGTCCCGCAACCATCCCAGGAGTAACGCAAAATTGCCGGCCCGCAGTCACGCAAAACCGGCGGTTCCGTCCTGGGCTCAGGCGATGGCACAGCATTCGGCCTTTATTTCCACAACTCCGCCCGTCACATCCGTGCCGGTGATATTGCGGAAGGACATCGCAGCAGCAGCGGCATTAGAATCAGACCCTGATTTGCATCTGGAGAAAATAGGATGAAGAATCTTTTTGTTGGCAACTTGCCCCACAGTACGACGGAAGAAGAGCTGCGAGCTTTGTTCAGTTCGCACGGCAAGGTAGAGAAAGTCAGTTTGGTGACTGACCGTGAAACCGGGCGCTCGCGGGGCTTCGCGTTCGTGGAAATGAGCGATGCCGGCGAGGCCGGTAAGGCGATAGCCGCTTTGGACGGCACCCAACTGGGCGGGCGCGCTCTGAAGGTAAACGAAGCTCGTCCCAAAGTGGAGCGCAGCTTTGGAGGCCAGGGCCGCCGGTCGCACAGTGGCGGACGCGATGATTACCGCGGCCACGCTCGTCAGCCGCGAGAACCTCGCTGGTAACTCGCGGCAGGGGGTGACGTTTTTTTCTGGGAGGAGTGTATGCCGGGTCGAGGCCGTTCAACTTTTAACAAGCGTCAGAAGGAAATTTCGCGGCAAGAAAAGCGGCGGGAGAAAGCCGCCCGCAAGCAGCAACGAAAGCTGGACAAACAGGCGGGATTCCTGGGCCCCCGGGAAGATTCAACAACTCCACAATTGGCTGCCCCTGAGATGTCCCGGGGGCAGGGCACATTCGCGCCTGATCCCGATGCTCCGCGGGAAAATGATTAGAGCAGCACGCTTCGGAGGCGAGGACCGAGCGCGGGAGGGCGGTGATTTGGCCGTATCGCCGCGAGGCTCGCAAACGGGAGCATTTTGCGCAATCCGATGGCTGCGCGAGCCTGATGAGAGTCACTGAGACTGCCTGCAATCGCTATGTTGATGAGGTCAGGCGCTGGCGTGAGCGCTGAATTTCCCTTCCACTCTCTCCGAATTAGTTATTTCAAGCACGGAATCGAGTCTGGTTAAATCGAGCAGTTGGCCCACGCGGAGAGTGGGGTTGGCGAATTCGAGTTCGAAGCCAAGGGCGCAACCCAGCGCCTGGAGGAACACGAGGAGCCCAAGGCCGCGAGCGTCAACAGCATCAACGCCAGAGAGCTCAACCACGACCAGGCGCTTGTCGGCTTCCCGAGCCACGGCGTCTTTCAGGGAGTCGACTTCCGTTCCCGCGACGATGCGGCCGAAGCAATGCAAGATTGCGGTGTCTGCAAAGTGTTCCGTTCTAATCCGCAGCATGAGTGCCTCCGTTCGCTTCTTTTACTACTAATACGACCAGGCAGGGCCGGATGATGCATTAAATTTCTGTGACAATTTCCGGGGCCGCTGCTTATAAGACGCCGGCAGAGGACAGAAGTTGACAAGCGTCTGACAATTTCTTTTGCGCAGAGTTATCTAAGAAGCCGGATGAGAGTGGGAGTGAAGCGGGCAGCTGCAAAAAACAAGTTCAAGCCATAGTGCCGGAGTGTTCGGGCGGATTGTTGAACGATGGCCAATGCAGGTCCCCGGCAGCTATTCGCATCAGCTCATGAGATTCGGCCGAAGAGAGAAAGATTCAGAAATTCTTTGGGAGGCAATGACGCGAGCGGCGCTGTTTCAGGCGGATTGCCTGGCGGGCCTGGCCGGAAATTCGATGAGCTTGCCGCGGGTTATGGAGACGATCAGCGGCTTTGGCCTGGGGTGATAGTTTTCCGGAATGTAGAACTCTATTACGCGGGCCATGGACTGCGTTGCCCTTTCTACCGTGATGGTTCTTTTTCGGGTTCTGCCGACTTAGATGATGCCCGCCCGAAAAAGTATCGGCATTTCCGAGTTGTCATCAAGTTTTTACAACTGGGTTCGGCCGGAATAAATAACGCGGCTCGGTGGACTGAGCCGCGTGGCTGAAGTGGCGTTGATGTTCAGGGGAGCATCACCGCAATGCTCCTAACTGTGTGACGGCGGGCATTGTGCCGCGTGCCCTAATTGATGTGCAATAGCACGAAGGTGCCTGGGGATGATCCGAGCCGCACATTTTGCAACTTTTCCCACTCAAGCCAAAAACGGGCTTGAGTGGGCCACCCGCCCGACATAGAGAAAACGCGAAAAGCAGGTCCGTTCGCTGCGCTCAGGATGACAACCGTAGTTGGCGGTGCACGCGAGATGCTTCGTGCCTAAAGGCACTCAGCATGACGCCCTCCTGCGGAGGGCGTTTCGCGGGCGAGGGCGCCCGCGCCACAAGCGCAGGGTCCCTCGACTCGTGCCTGCGCAAGCTCCATGCACAGTCGCTCGGGATGACGGAGGGAAAGGAGACGCCACAAGATCAGGTGGATACGACTGGCGGCGAGACGCCGCCACGACAGCCGGCGAGACGCCGGCGCTATGATCGAGCGGAGCTCCGTTTCCAGATAGTTGTCAGCGTTCAACGGCCATGGCCACAGCGTTGCCGCCTCCGAGACAGAGGGCGGCGATGCCCTTGTGGACGTCGCGGCGGATCATCTCGTAGATGAGCGTGACCAGCACGCGGGCACCGCTGGCGCCGATGGGATGGCCGATGGCAACGGCGCCGCCGTTCACGTTGACCTTG
>DATEGM010000410.1:0-3666 GCA_035280085.1 Terriglobales bacterium | reverse complement strand
GGTGAGCTCTGGGGCCGTGGTGAACTTGTTTGAGGCTGCGTTGTCTGTGGCGTGGTCGTGCGCGGGGTTGTGCCGGTGGTGGCGCCGGGGTTGGTCGGAGCCGTCGTTCCCGGAGCAGGAGTCGTGCCTGCTGCTCCCGGAGTATTTGAGGTGCCGCCGTTGCCAGTGCTTGAGTTGGGCGTGGCCGCGCCACTGTTAGTCGTGCCAGACGTGCTTCCCGGAGTGGAGCTCGGAGGCGGCGTTGCTGTTCCCGGCGCTGGCGTGGCGCTGGGGCTGCCGGGCGTCGTGGTCGGAGAAGCATTCGGGCTTGATGGCGTGGTTGTGGTTCCGCTCGGGGTTGTGCTCTGAGTGGAAGAAGTGCCGGTCGTATTTCCCGTGCTGGAGCCCGGGTTAGCGGGAGAAGCAGTAGTGCCGGCCTGCGGCGCCGTACTCTGACCGCTGGTTGTTCCCGGAGCCGTGGACGAGGGAGCAGTCGTACTCCCAGCGCTGCCGGCCTGACCGGCGGAACCGCCGGCTGTTCCTGTGCCCGCCTGGGCCAGAGCCAGGCCGGCGCTTACGAGCAGGGCGGCTGGGATAAGCAGTAAACGCATACGGTGAATTCCTTCCCCCGGCAGCGCCCGGATGACTCCGGATGCCGGGATGTGAGTTGTTAGATTTCGCTCCCCTTGGGATGGGAATCTCAAAGCACGGGTTTCTTCGTCCCGCGCATTCCAACTCGGGCTTGAGGCGCGCTCAGTTGTGGGCGCTGAGCAGGTGCTCACCGGTTGGTCGCGTCACCTTGGAATTGTCCTCAGCTGTCACGAATACGCTGAAATTGTTGGTGTGCACGGTGGTGAAATAGGTCGCTTCCAGCTTGTCGTTCACCTGCAGCACTCCATGGTTCTGCGGCGCCTCTCCCGTGGGCTGAACCCAAACCACGTAAGCCGACTTAGCGGGATGCAACTGATCAGGCCTGGCCAGGTGCTTAGCCTGCATGTTGATGTAAATGGTGCCACTGGTGTCGTGAGAAATGCCCATCGTGCCGCTTGCTCCCGGCAGAGCTGGGCTGACTGTCAGCTGGCGGATTTGCTGTCCCCATAGAGTCAAGGCAAACAGCAGCACACAGGCAACAAAACCGAGGTGGCGTCGCATAGCGTCTCCTGTGTGACTTTGATGATGAACAAGCATCTGTTGTTGTGCGGCTACCGGGCGAACGCGGAAGCTATGCTGCTGCTGGCGAACCCCTAAGTGCCGGAAAGCTGGCCTGGCTAACTCAAATGCGGGCTCCTGCTTCTAAGCAAGCGCGGGGCAGGAACAAGCTCGGGGAGAAGCCCGGCAAAGAGGGGATTTATGAAAAAGCTGATAGGGTTCGCGGTAGTTATATTGCTGGCCGGGGCGGCGTTTGCCGATACGCCCGGCGACCGCCTGCAGAAAGCCGGCCAGGTGCTGCAGCAGATCATGGCCACGCCTGATAAAGGCATTCCCAACGAAGTGTTCGACAAGGCCAAGTGCGTAGCCGTGGTGCCGCACATGCTGAAGGGCGGATTTGTTTTTGGCGCCAAGCACGGCAAGGGCCTGGCCATTTGCCGCACGCCCGATGGCTGGAGCGCGCCCGAGTTCTTCACCATCGGGGGCGGAAGCTGGGGAGCGCAGATCGGAGTTGAGGGCGTTGACCTGGTGATGATGATCATGAACCAGCAAGGCATGGACCAGCTCCTGAAGAACCGTTTCCAGGTTGGCGGTTCGGCTTCGGCCTCCGCCGGTCCGGTGGGCCGCCATGCTTCCGCCGGCGTGGACTGGAAGATGAACGCGCCGATTCTGACCTACTCGCGCAGCAAGGGCGTTTTCGCGGGCGTGGACCTGGAAGGCGCCGTGATCGAGCCCGATGAAGATGCCATGCGTGAAGTTTACGGCCATATGATACCGGCCAATGAGGTGCTGACCGGAAAGACCAAAGTGCCCAAGGACGCGCAGCCCTTCATCGCCGCCGTTACCCAGGCCAACATGCAAGCCAAAGCCAGCAAGTAAGGAGCAGGTTTACAGTCGATCTAAAGGACCTCGTCGGGCGTACCGTCCGCGAGGTCTTTTTTGTTTGACTCAATCGGGCACACCCCGCCCGATTTCAATGGTTGCCTCCGCCCGGTATAATCCCGGTTTCTTCTTCAGTTCACCAGTGTGGAGGCCTGATGGCAAACGATAACCAGAGCAGTTGGGCGAGGCGCGATTTTTTGCGCACGATGGCGGGATCGGTGCTGGTGACCGCCAGCTCTCGCTTGTTTGGCCGCACGCGTGTGCTCAGAGTTTCCGCCGCCGCGCCGCCGCCGCAACACGATCGCCTGGAGCCGGACTGGTACCGCCGCAAGATCGCGCAAGTGCAGGCCGAACTGGACAAGCGCGGGCTGGACGCCCTGCTGCTGATGCACGCCGTCAACGTCATTTATACAACGGGATACTTTCATCTCTCCACTGAGCGCCCGCTGGCCGCATTCATCCCCAAAACCGGCGACCCGGCGCTATTCATCCCGGAACTGGAAGCAGACCAGGTCAAATTGTGGTGGGTGAAGGACTACGAATCGTACTTCGACTTTCCGGGGCCGGTGAACCGGGTGCGCTGGATAGCGGAGCGCATCGCCCGCCGCGGCTTCGACCGCGCCCGCATCGGGATTGAGGAGCCCACCCAGGGCCGGCTCAACCAACTGTGCCAGGGCGCGCCCAACGCCAGTTTCGTGACCGCGGACGACGTGGTGGAACACCTGCGCTGGGTGAAGGATGAGGATGAGCTGCGCATCATGCAGCGGGCCATGAGCTTTGCCGATTTCACGGTGCAGGCCGGGCGGGACTTTGTCGCCCATCATGGAGCTGTGACCGAAGATCAGATTCTGAAGGCCAGCGCGGATGCGGTGGCAGACAAGATGTCGCGCGAACTGCACGACGTAGTGGGCGTTGGCGTTGACGCGCCCTTTGGCGGGCTGGTGCCATTTGGCCGCCGTTCCGCATTTCCCCACGCGGTGCCCAGCAAAGACATCCTCAAGCGCGGCGATCCCCTCATCCTGAGCTTTGGAGCGCAAGTGGGCGGCTACAACGTGGAGTGTGAGCGCTCCTTCTGCGTGGGCAAGCCCAGCGACTATGCCAAGCGCCTCTACGATGCCATGCTGGCGGCGCACGATGCCGCTGCCTCAGCGATGAAGGAAGGCGCTATCGCGCAGGATGTGGACAAACTGGGGCTGGACCAGATTCGCAACGCAGGTTTCACTTCTTTCATCCGCCACCGCTGTGGACACGGCATTGGGCTGGAAGCGCATGAGTCCCCCTGGATCGCGGAAGGCGACAAGACCGTGCTCAAATCGGGGATGACGTTCAGCTGCGAGCCGGGAGTTTACGATCCTAATTTTGGCGGTTTCCGCCACTCCGATACGGTTGTGGTGACCAAGACGGGCGGCGAAATTATCAACAAGTACCCAACGCGACTGCAGCAGATGATTATCGAAATCTGAGGGCGGCAGCGCTGGTATTTTTGCCGCAGCCGCGCTACCTTGGGGTAGTGCATGCGCGGGACGCTCACCAAAGCGCTCTGGCTGTTGTTAGCAGTGGATCTTGTGGTGGTGGCCAACTGTCCGCTTGCCCCGGCTGCGTCGCCGGCGCCGCCACATAATGGGCAATGCCAGCATGAGCGCGTTCCGGCCGGCG
>DATEGM010000409.1:0-3629 GCA_035280085.1 Terriglobales bacterium | reverse complement strand
GGCGGACTGGCCAACAACCGCGTCAAGCAGGTGGCTTCAGCGCGCTTCGGGGTGACCACGGAGTACCTGGTGCACGCCGACGAACTGGAAATCAAAATAGCGCAGGGGGCTAAACCCGGTGAAGGCGGCCAACTGCCGGGCAGCAAAGTCACGCCCTACATCGCGCGACTGCGCCACGCGGTGCCCAGCATGAGCCTGATCTCGCCGCCGCCGCATCACGACATCTACAGCATCGAGGATTTGGCGCAGCTGATTTACGACCTGCGCGCGGTAAACCCGCACGCCCGCATCGGGGTAAAGCTGGTGGCCAGCGGCGGCGTGGGCATGATCGCCACCGGCGTGGCTAAGGCGGGCGCGGACGTGATCACCATCAGCGGCCACGACGGCGGCACCGGCGCCTCGCCCATGACTTCCATCAAAAACACCGGGCTGCCCTGGGAAGTGGGCCTGCGCGATGCGCATTGCTCGCTGGTGCGCGCCGGTTTGCGCGGGCGGGTGCGGCTGCGGGTGGATGGCGGGCTGAAATTTGCCCGCGATGTGATCATCGCCGCGTTGCTGGGCGCCGAGGAGTTCGGCTTCGCCACCGCGGCTCTGCTGGCCATTGGCTGCGTCATGGCGCGGCAATGCCATCTGAATACTTGCCCGGTAGGAATCGCCACCCAGGATGAGAAGTTGCGCACCCGCTTCCCCGGTAAGCCGGAGATGGTGATGCAGTATTTTCGGGCGCTCGCGGCCGACGTCCAGCAATTGCTGGCGACAATGAGCGCGGTTTCCATTGATGAGATTGTGGGCGCTGTGGATCGCCTCCGCCCGCGTAATGCAGAGGCCGGCCGCGCTCTCGGAAGCCTCCTGGAGCCGGTGCAGGGTCCGGCACAAGTCGCTTGCCCGCGGGAAGACTCCAGCCGCCTGCATCACGAGATAACGCTTTCCGAGGATGGCGTGGATGAATTCCGGGGACGCCGCCGTTTCCGCATTGCCAACTGCGATCGCGCCATCGGCGCGCACCTCAGCGGCGAAGTCGTGCGTCGTAGCGACTCACTCGAAGGCAGCCTTCTCAGCTACGAGTTTCTGGGCACGGCGGGACAAAGCTTTGGCGCATTTCTCACCTCGGGTGTGCACTTCCGCCTGTTGGGCGAGGCCAACGACTACGTCGGCAAGGGCTTGAGCGGCGGCACCATCGTGATCACCCACGGGCCGGAGGCCTCGCGCCGTGGCGATGTGTTGGCCGGCAACACTGTGCTCTATGGTGCCACCGCTGGAGAGTTGTACGTGGCCGGACGCGCGGGCGAGCGCCTGGCTGTGCGCAACAGCGGCGCCCTGGCGGTAGTAGAAGGCGCTGGGCAGCACTGCTGCGAATATATGACTGCCGGCGTGGTTCTTGTGCTGGGGCCGGCGGGAGCCAACCTGGGAGCCGGAATGACCGGCGGCCTGGTCTACGTGCTGCTGGAGTCGGCAGGCGCTTTCAACCAGGAGTCGGTGCGCCTGGCCGAAGTAGAGATGACGGAACGGCGCTGGCTGCGGCGCGTGCTGCGCAATCACGTGCGCCTCACCGGCAGCCCACGCGCCATGCATCTGCTCAGCGACTTCAACCTGCCCCTGCTCCGCGTGGAACCGGTCCAGCCACCCTGCACTGTGGCAGAGACCTGGGCTCCCATCCTGGAAAGACTGCACCAGCAGGAAGAAACGGTCCTCGGTCCCCCCTGGATCGTCCCTGCGCAAGAGCCGCTGGCAAATTAACCGCAACGCACCAAGCCTGCTCTCTGAACCCGGCAGCTGGCGATGCCGTCTAAGGCAGTTCCTCTTCTTGCGCCGAGCGTGCAACAATTACCGGGTGGGATTGGAGACCATTGCGGTGATTGGCGGCGGCCCGGCGGGTGCCATGGCGGCGGCACAACTCGCTGCGGCTGGGCGCCAAGTTGTTCTGATTGATGAAAAGCTCGCCTGGGAGAAGCCCTGTGGCGGCGGCCTGACGCATAAAGCTCTGGAGCGCTATCCCTTTCTGGCTGAAGCCGAGGTCGAGCGCAACTGGGTACGCGGCTGCGAACTGGTCAGCCCCGGTGGCCGCCGCGCCTGGTTCGAAGTGGATAAGCAGATTGCTATCTTCTCCCGCCGCGTGCTGAACGGCCTGCTCCTGGAGCGGGCGCGGGCCGCGGGAGCGGAAATTGTCTGCGAGCGCGTGGTGGAGATCGCCGGCCAGCCCGGCGCCTGGCGGCTGCGAACACGGCGGGGCGAGATCACAGCAGCTTATATTGTCCTGGCTGCGGGCGCGCGCAACCCCTTCCGCTTCTCTGCCCCACTGGCGCCTGCCGACCTGATGGCTACCGCCGGCTATTACATTCCCGGGACCGGCGACTCCATCCACATTTCGTTCTTACCCGGCGTGGAAGGCTACATCTGGCTGTTCCCCCGGCCCGACCATTTCTCAGCCGGTATCTGCGGCAAGATGAACGCAATACCCACCACCCGGTTGCGCCGAATGCTGGAACAGTTTCTCGCGCAACGCGGCTTCGACCTACCGCAGGGTGAATTCTATTCCCATGTTCTACCTGCGCTGCGCGTCTCCACCCTGCAGCGCCGCAGCTTGCAGGGAGAAGGCTGGGCCCTGGTGGGCGATGCCGCCGGCTTGGTGGATTCCATCACCGGCGAGGGCCTCTATTACGCTCTGCGCTCGGCTGAGTTGCTCGCCCAGGCACTCACAGCAGGCACGCCGGAAGCATACACGCAAAACACGCGCCAGGAACTTCTGCCGGAACTGGAGACGGCGGCCCGCTTTGCGCATGCGTTTTACAGTGGGCATTTTTTGGGCGGCAAGGTGCTGGACCGCATGGTGCAGTTCACTGCCGCCAGCCGCCAGGTGCGCCGATTGATGTGCGATGTTTTCAGTGGAGCACAAGGCTATGTCGGCCTGCGGCGCCGGGCTTATCGCACATTCTTCTGTGCCTTGCCTGAAGTTCTGCTGGCCACACCCAAGCTCAAGGCAGAGATCGCGGAATAACGAGCTTTAGTCTTCCCCGGGAATCCTCGACTTGTGGCGCGGGCGCCCTCGCCCGCGAACAAGTGAAAATGAAATAACGACGAGGTTTCGCTGACTACCGACTCCTGACTACCGACTCCTATCTCTACGCTGCATCCCGCAAGGCTTGCTGCGGATCAATGATTAAATCTTCCACCCGCGATTGGAATGGAGTCAGCACCTCGACGCCGCTCTCCGTCACCGTTACCATGTCGCAGTGCCGGACGCCGCCCCAGCCCTCGATGTAAACCGCCGGTTCCAGGTTGAACACCATGCCTGGCTGCAGTTGCTCCTCCGATTTCGGATGGATGCGCGGGCGGGCATTGTGAGCGATGGCCGCGAAGCCGATTCCATGACCGGTGGAATGGCTGAATTCTTTATCAAATCCCTGCGCCCCCAGGATGCTGCGCGCGGCGTGATCCACCGCGGAGGCGCGCACACCCGGGCGAATGGCGGCCAGGGCCGCCGCGCGGGCTTCAAAGATAGCGCGATAGATTCTCTCGCGCTGCTCATCCGGCCGGCCCAGCGAGTAAGTGCGCGTAATGTCCGTCCAGTAGCCATCGGCATAGGAGTTGCAATGCACCAGCGCCAAGTCGCCGGGTTGAATTTTTCTGGC
>DATEGM010000408.1:0-2291 GCA_035280085.1 Terriglobales bacterium | reverse complement strand
TCAATGCAGCGGTTTCTCCAACTGTGCCAATTCCTCGGTGTAGAGGTGGTTCCTGGGAAACTCCTGAGCCAAACCTGCCAGCAGGGCGCGCGCCTGTTCGCGGTTGTTGTCGCGCAAGGCGGCAACTACCAGCAGCAGGCGGGCGTAGGGAAGCATGTAGTGCCCCTTTGCGGCAACCACTTGCAGCTTCTGCACGCCTGCCGCCCGATCTGTTTCCGCTCCGTCCAGCCGCAGCAGCCAGCGCACGGGCGCCGGTTTCAGGCTGAGCAGGTAGTTTTCCACGCCCACCGCCAGGTAGGCATCGTAATAACTGGGATCGTTTGCCAGCAGCTGACGGGCGAGCTCGGTTCCATCCTTCATATAGCCCAAGCCCTTCAGGTAATGCTTCTCAACCAGAGCGGTGTAGTCGCCGAGGAGTCCCAAACGCAATACCTGGGCGAACTGCGCGTTGGCGTCGCGCGGATTCTTCTGCAGTGCGCCCTCGGCAAGCTGCCGGGTTCTTGCCAGCTGCGCCTCGAACGCTTGTCTTACCGCGGGATCCGGCGGCAATTGTGGCTGTTTGGCCAGCTTATGATCGTCGGTGAACAGCTCGAATTCCAGCACGTGCAGGCGGTTGAATTCGGCGAACAGGTACGCAGCCGCATCCGAAGCCGGACCCAGCGGATCCTCTGGATGCTGCTGTTCCCAGGCCGCAAATGCCTGGTGGGCTTCGCCGAACTGCAGGTTGTACATGTCGCGATAGCCGCTATCGAGTAGTGAACTCGAACTGAGACCTGCCCCGCCAGCATGGGCCGACGCGACGAGATAGAAGAGCGTCGCCACTACGGCCACAGACCGAATATGCTTTCCAACGCTCATTAGGATTAAATACCCGCTTTTACCTGCTCGCTTACCCCTATTAGATGACAAGAAGCTGACACTGCAGTGTAAAAGCTAAGAGACGCGATTTACAAAACTTTACGTTCCCTTACTCACTTTTTACGAGTAGCGGGTGTGTTCCATGATAGATGGTAGAAGACGAACTAAGCCCTCTAGCCGCTTGACGGAATAGCTTGTCTGCACTGCAGTAGTCGAGATGAACTCAACCATAACAACTCCACTCTCCAGCGTCTTGCAAATGCTCCGCCGCGGCAGGCTGTCTCGCGGAACCCTGGCTGGACTGCTGATACTGACGGTCGCTAGCCAGGGGAGTTACGCGCAGAATCCACCCAAAATGGCCACAGGCGAGGTTTTTGGAGTCGTTCGGTCGGGGAACATGGCGGTGCCAGGCGCAACCGTCTCCGCCGCCGATACAGACACCGGCACGCGTGTCACCACCACCAGCAATTCCGATGGCAGCTATGCGCTCACGGTCCCCCGGGGCGACTATTCCGTCGAGGTGCAGATGACGGCCTTCGCTACCGCCTCCCGCGAAGTCGTGATCAACAACTCGGTTCCCCGCGTGCGAGCGGATTTTGATCTCGTATTGCAATCCCGGATCAGCCAGCGCCCCGGCGGCGGACGCTTTGCCGGTATGGGCCGCGCTGTCACCGGCCAAGGTGCCGGCGGCCTGCAGGCGATGCTTGCCGCTAATGGCGAAGAGGGCGGGAACTTGCAGGGCGAGCAACTGGTGCCCCAGGGCATGCCAGTCCCGGGCATGGCGCCCAATGCTGCTACTGAATCCGTGGCCGTTTCCGGCAGCACGGTAAACAGCCAGTTCGCCGGCTTGAGCACTGCCGAACTGGAACAGCGCATGCGCGAATGGCGCGAACAGCGCGCCGATAACAACGGCTATCGCCAGGGGATCGGTGGGCCCGGAGGACCAGGCGGTTCAGGCCCGGGCGCGCCAGGCGGTTCGGGCGGGCGTGTGGGTGGTGGCGGGGGCGGTGGGCCGATGATGATTTTTGGTGGCCGGGGCCGCTTCAACATCAATCGTCCCCACGGCACCTTATTCTACGAGTTGGGGGACGCGGCCTTGGATGCCGCCCCCTACTCCCTTACTGGCGCCCCCGTTGCCAAGCCCGGCTACATTCACCACAAGTTCGGCGGCGGCCTGGGCGGCCCATTGAACATCCCCAAAATCTATAACGGCGGCGACAAAACGTTCTTCTTTATCTCCTACAATGGCTTGCGCTCTACCGATCCTTACGACGCGTTTTCCACTGTCCCCACGGCCGCGGAGCGCAGCGGCAATTTCTCCCACACCCTGGTGCGCTCCGGACCTGATGCCGGTTTGCCCGTTACCATCATCAATCCGCTCACCCAGCAGCCCTTCGCCGGCGGCGTGATTCCGCAAACGCAGATCAACCCAG
>DATEGM010000407.1:0-10098 GCA_035280085.1 Terriglobales bacterium | reverse complement strand
TCGTTGGCGTCGCTGCCCTCGTACACGTCGGGGTCAATCAGCGACATCGAGACTTCCGCCATCCCCGTGGGCTTGCGGTCGCGGGTGCCGGCAAAGATCACGTCTTCCATGCGCGAGCCGCGTAGGGTTTTGGCCGATTGCTCGCCCAGCACCCAGGAGATTGCGTCCGCGATATTCGATTTGCCGCAGCCGTTAGGACCAATGATGGCGGCTATGCCGTCGCCGTTGAACTTCAGTTCGGTACGGTCGCAGAAGGACTTGAAACCCAGAATTTGCAGCTTTTTAAGTTTGAGCAACTTCCACTCCTTGCGCTGTCTGCGGGCATGGCTGGCCAGGTGGCCGTGCTCTTTGTCTGGTAACTGACAAGGTTCCGGGGCATTCCGCTCACCTCTGCGAGATGCCCCCGAAACACAGATTGTCGCTACTCTACCCGCCAAAGTTCGTCGGGGTCAAGAAAGAAAACACCATTAGTTGGGTGCCCTCCTCTTGGTGCCCAGCAACTTGGGTACACCATGCACTCAGTG
This sequence comes from Terriglobales bacterium, assembly GCA_035280085.1. Classification (GTDB taxonomy): domain Bacteria; phylum Acidobacteriota; class Terriglobia; order Terriglobales; family Acidobacteriaceae; genus JAICWP01. Next base: position 9,574 of record DATEGM010000407.1, on the reverse strand, counting down.
AACGTTAAATGGGTGAGGAAGTTAGGTCGGGGAATCGCGAGAGCCACTTTAGGGTAGCGCAAGGCGGGAAGGCAAAGCAACGAAAATGGTGCACACAACCCCTTTTCACCACAGAGGACACAGAGGTCACAGGGGAAACAAAATTCGGGCAAATGTCACTTTTACGAACAGCTGACGCAGGATGGCGACGCAGACTACGAGGTGAAGGCTTGAGTTGACGCTTGTCAGCAGGGTTGATTTTTTGAATTTGTTCCCTCTGTGTGCTCTGTGTCCTCTGTGGTAAAGATCTGGTTTAGTTCCTCCAGCGACTCCACCCGTGGCAGCCCGCTCTCCCGGTAGGTGCCGGAAACGTCGAACAGCATGGCCTGCATCCCGGCACGGGTGGCTCCGACGTAATCCACGGAGTAGACGTCGCCCACATAGAGGCTGCTCTCGGGCTTGGCTGCGAGCTGCTGGAGCGCCGCCTGGAAAATCGCGGGATGAGGTTTCTCATGGCCCACATGGCCGGAATCGGTGTAGCCCAGGAAACATTCCCCCAAGCCGCAGCTGCGCAGAAGCTTCTCCATGCCGCCATCGGAATTGGAGATGACGCCCAAGCGATATTTGCTACCCAGCTTGAGCAAATTCTCGCGCGTTCCCGGCCGCACCACATCCCAGTTGCCGGAGGTGCGGCTGGCGGTCACCAGCGATTCGTGCAGCTGGCTGTCCTCGATGCCTAGAGATTTCAGCAGGAAGGAGTAATAGCTGTCCCAGTACTGCCGGTCGGTGTAGCGGCCGGGAGCGGTATTAGCTTGATCCAGTTCGGATTTGGCCTGCCGCTCGGCGGCATGCAATTGTTCCGGCTTCGGCCGGATACCGCGGGCGTGAAGTGCCGCCAGCGTGCGCTTCAGGTTGGCGAACACCAGCGTGTTGCCGGCGTCGAAGAAGATGGTGGTCAGCATGGGAGTGATTGATGATTGTAGATAAGCCTCAGTACCGCAAGACCTCAATCAGCAGCCTGTGAACCGAGCAATTGGCATTCAGCACTCAGCATTTAGCCCATGAACGCTGACTGCTGAATGCTTCCTACAATTTGCTTAGAAAATCCACAATCTCCGGCTCATTCCAATCCACCGCCCCGATGAACTTGCGCCGCAAAATGCCGCGGCGGTCAATGATGTAAGTTTCGGGAAACTTGAAGGTGCCGTAAAGCGTATTGGCCTTCTGGTCGGGATCGCGCAGGGTCAGAAAGTCCACGTTGTGGTCCTTAAGAAACTGCTGGTAGGCGTTGCCGTCCACATCCACGCTGATGCCAACCACCTCCACGCCGCGGTCTTTGAACTTGTTCTGCAAGTGCGCCAGCGAAGGCAGTTCCTGCACGCACGGCGCGCACCATGTTGCCCAGAAATTCAGCACCACCACCTTTTCGCGCAGATTGTGCAGAGTAACGGCTTTCGCGCCGTCCTGCACGGTGAAATCGGGGGCCGGATTGCCGATGCGAGGGGGATGCGAGCCGCGATAGCAGGCTGCCAGGGCCAAACTCAGGGCCAGTAGAAGGGGCCAGGAAATCCGCTGCACGCAGCTATAATAGCTGATTCGGCCTATGGTGTCAGAGCCAGAAGGACATGTCGGCCGCGGCACTGCTCCTGCCGTTTCGGTGATCGTGCCCGCGCGCAATGAGGAAGCTTCGCTGGGCGCCTGCCTGCAATCCCTCGTAGACCAGCCAGGCGTGCATTACGAAATCATCGTGGTGGATGACGGCTCTACCGACCGCACGCGCCAGATCGCGCAATCGTTCCCCGGGGTGCGTGTGATCGAGGCAGCGCCTCTCCCGCCCGGCGCCACCGGCAAGTGCAACGCATTGGCTTGCGGCGCGCGTGAGGCGCGAGGCCAGTGGCTGTTGTTCACCGACGCGGACACCGTTCATCTGCCCGGCTCTCTGGCCGCCAGCCTGCAGGAAGCCCAGCAGCACCAAGCCGCGCTGCTCTCCTACTCGCCGCAGCAGGAGGTACATAGCTTCTGGGAGAAGGCGGTCATGCCCGTAGTGTTTGCGGAACTGACACGCACCTACCGCACCGAGGATGTTAACGATCCTGCTTCGCTCGCCGCGGCGGCCAACGGTCAGTACCTGCTGATCACACGCGACACTTACGACGCGGTGGGCGGCCATACGGTCATCCGCAGCCTGCTGGAGGACGTGGAGCTGGCGCGCGCCGTCAAGCGCTCCGGACGGCGCATCCGCTTCCGTTACGGCGGCGCCCGGGTGCGCGCCCGCATGTATCGCAGCTTTGCCCAGCTGCGCGAAGGCTGGACCAAGAACCTGGCGCTGCTGTTCGACTCGCCGCTGCGGTTGGCCCTTTTCCGCGGAGCAGAGTTCGTCATCATGGTCGGCGGGGTTGCGGTGGCCGTCGTAGCTGCGGGTCGCAGCCAGCCCGCCATCGCTGCCGTGGCGGGCGCGGTTGCCGTGATTACCTACGCCATGTTCCTGCGCCGCATCCGCCGCGCCCACTTCACCTGGGACGCCAACCTGCTGGCCCTGCTCGGTTTGCCGGTTTTCGTGTCACTTTTGCGGGCCTCCGCACTCTCTCATAAGCACGGTTCGGTAACATGGAAAGGGCGCACCTATGGCGCAGCCATCAATTCGGCTACTGCCGGCGAGACTTCGCGTTTCCCGGCTGATGCGCGCAGCCACGACGCCGCGCCCGGGAGAATTTGACGAACGCCATGGTTTACCTGACCCGCAAAGCCGAGTTTTCCGCCTCGCACTACTATCACAATCCCGCATTCAGCCCGGAAGAAAACCGCCGCCTTTTCGGCAAGTGCAACAACCCCAACGGCCACGGCCACAACTACACCCTGGAAGTAACTGTGAAAGGCGAAGTGGACCCGCGTTCCGGCTTTGTGGTGGATTTGAAACAGCTGAAAGAAATTCTGAACCGGGAAGTGCTGGACGCGCTCGACCACCGCTTCCTCAACAAGGAAGTGCCCGAGTTCGCTACCCGCATCCCAACCACGGAGAACATCGCCATTTCCGTCTGGCAGCGCCTGCAATCGCGTCTGGAGCGGGCGCAGCTGCACCGGGTGCGGGTGTACGAAACTCCCGACCTGTTCGTGGATTACTACGGCGAATGAAAGCCCATCTCACCCGCCGCTACTGGTTTTCCGCCTCGCACCGGCTGCACAGCGACGCCATGTCGCCGGCGGAGAACCAGCGCACCTATGGCAAGTGCAACAACCCGCACGGCCACGGTCATAACTATGCGCTGGAGGTTACGGTAAGCGGAGCGGTGGACCAGGCCACCGGCATGGTGTGCAACCTGGTGGATCTGGACGATTTTGTGCATGCGCATATTCTGGAACGCTTTGGACACGAAAACCTGAACACGCTGGCCGCGTTTCGTGAACGCGTGCCAACTACGGAAAATCTGTGCCGGGAGATTTTCGAAATTTTGCAGCGCGGATTCACCGCCGCTCATCTGGAAAAGGTGCGGTTGGAGGAGACCATGATGAACTCCTTCGAGTACGCCGGCGGCGCGGAAGTCCGCAAATAAACGAACACAGGGGACAACATGAAGTCCACAACCGATTTGACCACCATAACCAGCGCCACTTTTGAGGAACTGGTACGGGAGATGATCATCCGCCTGGGGGAAGACCCGCAGCGTGAAGGCCTGGAGCGCACGCCGGAGCGGGTGCATCGCGCCCTGGAACAGCTTACCCGTGGCTACAAGGAGGATGCCGAAGCTATCCTGCGCGGCGCGCTGTTCACCGTCGGCTACGACGAGATGGTAATCGTCAAGGACATCGAGATGTTCAGCTTGTGCGAGCACCATATGCTGCCATTCTTCGGCAAGGTGCACGTGGCCTACATCCCCAACGGCAAGGTCATCGGGTTGAGCAAGCTGCCGCGCCTAGTGGAAGTGTTCGCCCGCCGCCTGCAAGTGCAGGAGCGCCTGACCACCCAGATTGCGGAGACCATTCAGAATGCCATCGAACCGCAGGGCGTGGGCGTTGTGGTTGAGGCGCGACATCTGTGCATGATGATGCGCGGGGTGGAGAAGCAGCATTCGTCGGCCGTTACCTCCTCCATGCTGGGTTGCTTCCGTGACTGCCGGGAGACGCGGGAGGAGTTTCTGTCGCTCATCCGCCAGCGCCCCAACGGAGTTTGAGGCCTTTTTTCACCACAGAGGACACAGGGCACACGGGGCAAAGACCCTTCACCAGAAGGGGCGGGAATTTACGACAATGAAGTCCGCGTTAACGCTCGCACCCTGTGTAGCGTAGCTTAACCTGCGTCACCTCAGCGCCTGAGGCGCGACAGCGCTGCGCCACCTCAGCGCCGGAGACGCGAGATAGTAAAGCCCAGGACGGCAGTCCTGGGAAACACTCCGCTAAAGAAATGTGAGCCCCGGAGGGGCGGCACCCACATTTGCTGACTCCTCTGTGGTTTAATCCCACCGATGGCCGCTCGAACTCTGCAAGGAAACGTAGCCCTCATCACCGGATCCAGCCGCGGCATTGGGCTGGCGATCGCAAGGGCGCTCGCCCGCGAAGGCTGCCGAGTCGTAATCACCGGTCGTGACCGAAAATCCTTGCAGACTGCGGAACAGACGATCACGAAGGCTATGCCGTCGCGGGCGGGGGCGCCCGCGCCACAAATTCTCGCTCACGTCGCCGACGTTCATGATTCCAAATCGGTTGCGGCGCTCTTCGCGGCCGTGAAGAAACGATTCGGCCGCCTCGACATCCTCATTAACAATGCCGGAATTTCCCATGCGATGGCAGAGGTGGAGAGCCTACCGCTGGCCACCTGGCGAGAGGTGATCGAAACCGACCTGACGGGAACGTTTCTGATCACGCAGGCCGCGCTACCTCTGCTTCGCCGCGGGGGGACGATCATCAACAATCTGTCAGTGGCCGCTACGCGCGTCTTTGCCGGCCAGAGCGCCTACTGTGCCGCCAAGCACGGCGCGCTGGGGCTTACCCGCACTCTGCGCGAGGAACTGCGCCCACGCGGCATTCGCGTGATAGCTCTCATGCCGGGCGCAACCGATACCGAAATCTGGAACCAGTTCTGGCCGGAAGCGCCACGCCAGCGCATGCTGCGCCCGGAGACAGTGGCCCAGGCTGTGCTCGACGCGCTTCTGCTGCCGCCGCAGAGCACGGTGGAGGAGATCACGCTGATGCCTACGGGAGGGGCGCTGTGAGGCAGCAATTAGCCTTTAGCAACTAGCATTTAGCCCCTGAATTCCCTCGGAGAACCTGCGAAAAAGCGTTAGAGCTAAGTGCTAACGGCTAACTGCTAAGTGCTGCTTCACCACGTTCCATACCTCAGCCGGCGCGCTCGGGCAGGGAAGAGCTTGATCATCACAATCCCCGCCACAAATCCGCCAACATGGGCCCAAAAGGCGACCCCTCCCGTGGTCTGGTGGGAAACTGCGACCGCCGTTGCGGCGCCACTGAAGAACTGGATTACAAACCAATACCCCAGCACAATCCACGCCGGCAGCCACCAGAAGGTGAAGATGACGATCAGCGGCACCAGCGTCAGCACCTTGGCTCGAGGATACAAAATCAGGTAAGCGCCCATCACTCCGGCAATCGCCCCGCTGGCGCCCACCGTGGGCAGCACAGAGCCGGCGTTCAACAGAATGTGAGCAATAGCCGCCGCCAGCCCGCTGAGCAGGTAAAACACGATATAGACGAAGTGCCCCAGGTAATCCTCAATGTTGTCGCCGAAAATCCACAGCACCCACATGTTGCCGATCAGGTGCAGCCAGGAAGCATGCAGGAACATGGAAGTGAGAATGGACAGCAACGCAGTTTCCGCGGAAACATGACCCATTCCGCCCATCAGCCCAGTTATGCGCGCCGGCACCATGCCGAACTGGAACATCAGTTGGTTGCGCGCGTGCGGCCCGAAGCCCAGCAGCTCATATAGAAAAATCAGGGTGTTTAGTGCAATCAGAAAGTAAGTAATGTAAGGCGTGCTGAACCGCGGGGTGTCGTCCTTGATGGGAATCATGCCAGATTGGGGCCGCCGTTCGGGCTAATGGCAGGGAAGTCTCTCTTCCGGTTGACCGAATGGGGCTGCCGCCTTCACGATAACAGACAGACCTTTATGGATGGAGTGCTGGTAATAGACAAACCGGCCGGCCTGACCTCGCACGACGTAGTCAACCGTGTGCGCCGTATCCTGCACGAGCGCTCCGTGGGCCACCTCGGCACCCTCGATCCCTTGGCTACCGGCGTCCTGCCCCTAGTGGCCGGACGCATGACCCGCCTGGCCCAGTTCTATACCGCCTCGGAAAAGACTTACGAGGGCGTTATCCGCTTTGGCTTTGCGACCGATACCTATGACGCCGAAGGTGAGCCCCTGGCCGAGCCGCAAACAGTTAAAGCAACACTTGAAGAAGTGCGTGAGCTCTCAGGCCGCTTCCGGGGACGCATACGCCAGATGCCACCCCCGTTTTCCGCCAAGAAGATCCATGGAGTGCCCGCCTACAAGCTGGCCCGCAGGCACCGCGAGGTAGAACTGGAGCCGGTAGAGGTCGAAATCAAGGAGTTCGACCTGCTTGACTGGGATGGCGAACAGGCTTGTTTCCGTGCCCGCGTGGCCTCCGGAACGTATATGCGCTCGGTAGCGCACGAAATGGGACAGATCCTGGGCTGTGGGGCCCATTTGGCGTCTTTGCGCCGCACAGTTCTGGGCGAATTCGCCATAGCCGAGGCCCATAGCCTGGAGGAGTTGGACCAAGCCGCCCAGCAGGGGCGGGCGGAGGAGCTCTTTGTCCATCCTCGGAAGTTGCTGCCGGAAATGCCGGGCGTGACGGCAAATGAGGAAATGCTGGCCCGGATTCGCGTAGGCCGTGCCGTGAACCTGCCCGAGCTCTCGCGTGCGCGCCAGGTGAAGGTCTTTTACGGCCAGGGCGAACTGGTCGCCATCGCCACCCGTGTGGCGGGCACGTTATTTCATCCCAAAATAGTCCTGGCTGCTGTGGAACCGCAGGCCACAGGAAACCGGACCCGCTGAGGCGGAAGGCTGGCTTCTACGGGTATATGCAATGTCCGATAACAGGTATTATGTTAAATCCACGAAGGTGGCCCCGGCCTTGTCCCACCGCGCCTTGCTGCGTTGCCCGTTCCAGCCTAAGCTTGCAGCGAAGGAACCCTGGTTATGGGCAGATTCTCAGCAACCGCGCTACTTTTAACTTTGGTGTTGGCTCTGGGCGCCTGCGGCGGTGGACTGAATTTCACCACGCCGCCTCCGCCACCTCCGCCGCCGCCCTCTCCCTTTTCTCCGGCTTTCGTTTACATCAGCAACACCAATGCCAGCACGCTTACTGGAATCAACGTGGCCGGTGGCAAGCCGACCCGGCTCGGCACCAGCTTGCCGCCTCCCGGTGGTGGTCCCATTGGCATGGTGGCTACCGGCAAACTGCTGTACATCGCCAATTCGGGGTCTGGGACCATTAGCGGGTTCAGCTTTAATGCCGATACGGGTGCGTTGCAGACCTTGCCGGGTTCGCCGGCTGTGGCCGCTCCCGGGGTGAGGCAGCTCGCCCTATGCCCGGGCAACAGCGGCGGAGCCACGACCCCGAAATTCCTCTATGCCGCGGCTGATTCCGGCGTCCTGGGCTACAACATCACCGGCACCGGCCAGCTCACGCCCGTGCCCGGCTCTCCATTTACTGCCGGCGCACAGCCCGCCGCTGTGCTCACGGATTCTGCCTGCAACTTTCTTTTTGTTGCCAGCAAGGGCTCCAACAGCATTTCCGTATTTTCTGTGAACCTCGGCAACGGCTTTTTGACCCCCGTTTTTGGCTCGCCATTTCTGACTGGTACAGCGCCGGTGGCGCTCGCGATGGGCGACGGCTTTCTCTTCGCCGCCAATTCAGCCTCCAACAATGTCTCTGTTTACACAGTTCGCAGCGGCGCGGGGAGCGGCCAATTTCTTACCCAGGTGCCAGGCTCGCCCTTTTCGGCCGGTTTCACGCCCAGCGCCCTGGTTTACTTCAGCCCCACGCTTTACGTCGCCAACTCCGGCTCCGGCGACATCTCCGCCTTTACGGTTGCGCTGGATTCGGGCAGGCTTACCTCCGTGACCGGCTCGCCTTTTCTGGCGGGTACTCTGCCGATGGCGATGATTGCCTTCTCGCCACCTGCCAGCAACGTGGCGCAGCAGACTTTCCTCTATGTGGCTAATGCCGGCTCTAGTGACCTGAGCGGCTTTACGATCGGCGCTGACGGCGCCTTAACAGTTGCGCAGGGTTTCCCGTTCCCTGCCGGCGCCAATCCCCAGGCCCTGGTCTTTGCCTGCGGCCATTGCGGATATCCGTGATTGATGAATGAAAATTGAAGAATGATGATTGAAAACCTTCTCGCAGTTTTTGCGTTTCTGTTTTTTTTAAATTCGCTTTTTCAATCTTGCCGATATTAATTGCCTGTTCTGCATTTTGGGATTCCCAGCCGTCCTAACTCTGCAACCCAATCAGCCCGCCAGGGCGACATATTAGAGCCCAGGACGGAAGCCCTGGGTGAGATCGGCAGGCATACGGGGTCCCGGAGGGACGGCACGACATTAATTTTTTCCCAGCAGCTTCTCGAGTTCTTCCCGCACCCGCCGAACCGTTTCCAGCCGTTCTGGCGTTGCCTCAACCATCTCCTGTTTGTACTGGAATACCTGCCGCCCTCCCATCTGGATGAGCACGCCCATGGCCTCACCCATGCGCCAGCCCGGCGTGCCGATCATACGCAGTCCCTCGGGTGTGGCCTCCAGCAGCGCGATCACGTTTTCGCGTACCGCACCGATGGCTTTGGGAAATCGCTCGAAAGTTTCCAGCTGGAATCCGGCCAGGTAGATGCGCTGCAGCTGTTCAGCGGGATCGGGCATGAGGAATTGACGAATGATGATTGAAGAATGACGAATAAAAACCTTTATGGTGAGATTGCGTGACTCACGCCGTCAGCCCCGCGTACAAATTCTTCATTCGTCATTCATTATTCTTCAATCGCTTACATCTTGTACCGCCCCAGGTCCTCGTCGTTCAGGTTCTCCAGCCATTTGCGCAACTCCTCGCTGGAGACGCGGTCGGAAACGGAGCTGGCCAGCTTGGAAGACTTGAGCACGTCATCTTCGACGAAGATGGGGCAATCCACGCGCAGCGCCAGGGCCAACGCGTCCGACGGCCGGGAATCAATGCTGATGATGCGTCCATCGCGCTCCAGCCAGATGACGGCAAAGAACGTGTCTTCGCGCAGTTCCGTAACCACTACTTTGTGCACTGCGGTATCAAGGCCGGTGAGCACGTTTTTGAGCAGGTCGTGAGTCATGGGCCGCGGCGTGGTGACTTTTTCAATTTCCAGGGCGATGGCGTTGGCTTCGTAAATTCCCACCCAGATGGGTAACACCGAATCTCCGGCCACATCCTTGAGGATCACGATGGGCATGTTAGTCACCGGGTCCATCATCAACCCGCGGATTTTCATCTCCACTTCCATCGTGTCCCTCCTGGCCGCCAGAGTGCCCACTTGCCTCCTACATTAGAACGCCAATTGCTGCGATTGGCTGTTTAAAAAATGGTTTACTTCGGGC
>DATEGM010000406.1:0-9544 GCA_035280085.1 Terriglobales bacterium | reverse complement strand
TGGCATGTGGGGCTGACTTCAGCCGTCTCCACGAGTTTAAAGTTGGAATGACAGGTGGGGGCGATTTCGCTGGTTTCGACAATCTTCATCACATCCTCCTGTGAGCGCATTGCGGCTCGTCTCCCATAGATGCAGAAATCGAGCAAGAGTGGCAAAAAGGGCGCACTTTATTTTGCGTCGAGGGCGAGCAGGAGGCATCTGCAACTATATGCATAGTCAGGAGAAGCTGGCAATTGACGTGCTGTTGCGCGAAGAACAGATTGCAGACCAGCTGCAGCAGGCGCTTAATCGCCGCTTTCTGGATGAAAAGTTTTTTTACTGGCTGCCGCCCTCGGTGCAGGCGTGGGTGGAACTGACCCGGTCAGCGGAGTATCGCAATTCCAACCGCGCTCTGCAGGTACTGGGGGCAAGCGCGGGGAATATTGTCCGGATGTGGCCGGAAGCAAAGGTGTTGTGCAGCCTGGGCTGCGGTGAAGGTAGCAAGGACCGCATTCTGCTGCGGGCCTACGCGGAAGCCGGCCGGCAACTGGAATACGTGGCGGCAGATTTCAGCCAAGCCTTGTTGGAACTGGCCCTGGTGGGGGCGGACTCCACGGCCAGCGTGAAGCGCGGCGTGAAATTCGATGTTGCCGACGATGCCCACCTGAGGGCACTCAGCCCGAACGGGGTGGCCGCCATTTATGCTGTGCTGGGCAATACACTGGGCGCATTCGGGCCGCTGCACTTTCCCGCCCGCCTGCGGGAGATCATGGGCCCGGGCGACCGCGCCCTGTTCGATGGGGAGATTTTCGACGAAGCTACCACTCTCGCCGGTTACGACAATCCCACCAATCGCCGCTTTGCATTTTCACCTCTAGCCGGCATGGGTCTGACGGAACGCGACGGCGAACTGCGCTTCGAACTGCGCCGCGGGAGCGGCGGTATACATGAAGTCGCAAAGTTCTTCATTGCCGCGCGTGATTTGGAAGTACGCGTTGCGGGCGCATCTCTGCGGCTAAACTCGGGTGAGAAGATTCTGATGAGCAGCTCTATCAAGTACGACGAGGAAACTTTTTATCCGCTGGTTGAGAATGGCGGGTTTGTCATTGAGCTCGCGGCCAAGAGCGAAGACGGCAAGTTCCTGCTGGCCGGCGCGCGGCCGCGCTGATTTGCCACTGAGACGCGGAGGCACAGAGCATCGATGAAAAAAATCCGGGAAGTTCTCTGTGTCTCCGTGGCTCTGCGGCAGATTTAGGGTTTTCGGCCGTGGAGCTTAGCGGAGACGACGGCGCGGGCGGCGTCGGCCAGGGGCATGGGCCCGCAGCAGCTTCCCACCGGCTGCGATAAGTCCAATCCGTAGGCTTCACCCAGCTTTTTGGAGGCTGTGATCTGGGGAATCTGCAGGCCGTCAAAACCGGCGTCCAAGGCCATGCTGACGTAATCGGTAAGCAGGCTCGCGCCCGCGATGCAACCCACGTAGGCCTCCACGTCGCGCGCCACCTCTTCCGGCAACGGGCGCAGCAGCACCAGGTCACTGACAGCAAATCCGCCGCCCGGCTTGAGCACGCGGTAGATTTCGCGAAACACCGCGGGCTTGCTGGTGCTCAGATTGATGACGCAATTGCTGATCACCAGGTCCACGGAATTGTCGTCCACGGGCAGGTTTTCAATCGCGCCCTTGCGGAATTCGACGTTGGTGGCGCCCAACTCAGCGGCGTTCTTGCGCGCCAGTTGCAGCATTTCGTCGGTCATATCCACGCCGATGACGCGCCCTTGCGGGCCGACTTTGCGCCAGGCCAGGAAGGCGTCGAAGCCGGCGCCGCTGCCCAGGTCGAGCACAGTCATGCCCGGCTCAATGGCGGCGAGGGCGAGGGGATTGCCGCATCCCAGGCCAAGATTGGCTTGACCGGCAATCTTCAGTTCTTCCGGCGAATATCCGATGATGCGCGCCACGTCAGCGGCATTACTGCTGCCGCAACCCGGTCTTTTTCCCTCTGCAATATCGGAGTAGTGCCGGCGCACACTTTCGGTGATGGTGGAATCAGTGCTGGCCATGGTTTTTCCTCTTTTCCGGAGGGCGGGCTGAGCGCCGCTCCAAGCTGCAGGTAAATGTCATCTCCGCTCCTTCGCCCTGGATCTGGCAGCAGCCATCCGGCGCCAGCGCCTGGTTCAGCAGGCGGATGGCAGCCAGCAGTTGCGGCTGCAAACCCGCAGGGAAGGCGGAAAGGATGGTGCGGGTGCGCTCCAACATGAGTTCATCAATCTTGCCGCGCACGTGCCGGCCGTGCTGAGTGATGGCCACGCTGGCCGCGCGGCCGTCGCGGGCGGCGCCCCGGACGCGTTTGACCAGTTGCCGGGCCTCCAGCTTTTCCAGCACTCGGGTCATGGCGCTGGGCGAAATGCCGGCAGACGCGGCCAGGTCGGAAATGCGCGCCCCCTCGCCGGCCGCCAAGGTGCGCAGAATGCCGCATTGCCGCGTAGTCAAGCCCTCACAACAAACTTCATCCGGTCCCACGCGGCCCAGCAAACGGGAGAGGCGTTCGAGTTCTTGCGACCATTGCTGGAGGTCTTGCATAAAGCAATCCTAGAGCAATTACTTGCATGACTCAAGCAAATAAATAGCGGGTGCTACTCGGACTACTTCCCAGGCAATCGCCCCGTCTCACCAAACAGCAGATAAATAAAGGGAGGCAAGTCATGGCACGTCGCGGGTTTGGAAGAAAGCGGCCGGCTTTCGGCAAGGGAGCGCTGGCGGGAGCAATAGCAGGACTGGCGGGCGCATGGACGATGAATCAGTTCCAGGCCCTCCTCAGCAACGCAACACGAAAAAAACAGGAGAATGAGGCAGAGGCTCAGAAGCAGCAGGAGCAGGCTTCCGGTGGTGAAGATGGCGATGCCACCCAGAAACTGGCCGCGAGGATCGTCCGCGCCGTCCTAGGGCGCGCCATAACAAAACATGAGAGAGATGTTGGCGGGCCCATTGTGCATTATGCCTTCGGCTGCGCCAGCGGCGCACTGTACGGGTCGGCTGTGGAGCTTTCTCCACTCGTGAGCAAGGGTTTCGGGCTACCTTTCGCCGCCGCACTCTGGCTGGCAGCCGACGAGGCCACCGTGCCGGCACTTGGACTTTCGAAATCGCCGCTGGATTACCCGCTTTCCAGCCATCTTTCCGCGCTGGCTGCGCATGGCGTCTACGGGGTAACCACGGAACTGGCGCGCCGCGCCTTGCGCAGCGTCCTGTCCACCAGGTAGTTACCGAATTCAACTTTCTTCCAGTGACCTTTTTCCTGCACGGGAGTCTAACGTTGCAGATGGCGGGGTGAGGTCCTGTTGAAAAATTCCGAACCGATTCCCGCCCCCCTGCGTATCTAATCGGAAGGTCGTGGTAGAGGCAGAGTCGAGGTCTGAAAAGAGGTATTCAGTATGGCTGTCGGTCAGAACGCCACCGTACGCTTGAGCGGCGGAGACGCATACGTCCAGGAAGTTCTGCGTACCGCCCACCAGGAACTGCTTGCCTTGCTGCAGCAACGCGCCGACATCATGAAGCGCATTGGCACAGTGAAGCAAACCATCATCGGGTTAGCCAATTTGTTCGGCGATGACGTGCTCGACGACGAACTGCTGACCCTGGTGGATCGCAAGCCCAACGGGCGCCAACCGGGCTTCACACGGGCTTGTCGCACGGTTCTGATCGAATCCCGGACAGCCCTGACCGGGCGCGAAGTCGTGGCCCAACTGCAGGAGCGATTCGCGGGAGTGCTGGTGAACCACAAAGACCCTCTGGCCTCGGTGACCACGGTTTTAAATCGCCTGGTTGCTTACGGCGAAGCGCGCTCGGTAGTGAATCAGACCGGCAAGCGGGTGTGGGAGTGGGTGGCGGAGACTCAGGAGCGCGGGACCGGGATGCCGGAGGCATCATCGCTGTCCTGAAGCTTCCTGCGCCGCCGGCCAGTTCCTCGCGTAAAGCTGGACCCGCAGGTTACCGGCGAAGTTTCGCTGCTCGGCGACACGGTAGTTTTTGGCCAAAGAACCCTCGATAGCGCCGGTGGTTGGATCCGGTTCGCCATCCTTGAGCTGGTTATGCGCCAGCACCAGCCAAACGCGGGGATAGCGCCGGGGAATTTCCGCCAGGGGCGCGTTTCTGGCATTGGCCAGAAAATCCAGATAGGACAGCCTGCCTTCCTTACCGTAATCCGGGAAAATGACACGAAGCTCGTGACGCGGCGGCTGCCCGCTCGAATAATATTCAAACGGCATACGCGCCTGCGCGGAGTGGAACAGAATGCCGTCGCCTGGGCGCGCACTCTGCAACAAATATTGCGTGGCGGCCCGCCAGTCTTCCCTGCCCAGATCGAAATCAGCGCGATAGTAGGCCCAGGTCCCGCGTACAGATAGCGCGAACATGGCGATGACCAGAATGCCCGCCAGCCAGCGCGGACGCAGCCTGGCCAGTCCGGCGGCGGCCAGCAGCAACAGCGGGGCCACGCAGGTGAGCATGTAGCGCGGCAGAAAGATCGGGCGAATGAGGGAAAACGCAAGCGTGATGGCCACTGGCACAAAAAGCCAACTCAGCAGAAACAGGTAACGCCAGGAAGCAACCGACAAGTTACGGGCAGACCATCCGCCAGCGGCCAGAGCGATGGCACAACCGACGGCGTACAAAAGCAGGAGAGCATCGCCGCCATTGCCCGCCAGGTCGAGCAGGAACCGGTGCAGGTCTTGCAGCCCAGGCCGGCTGATCCAGCTGAGCGGCCCGGTTCCGCGGGAAACAATGAACACCGCCAGGGGCAGAAACAGCAGCCCGATCGTTTTCAGGCTGCGGCGAAATCCCACGCTCACCGCCTGATCGTGGCGCAAGAAGTAAACCGACGCCCACTGCGCTATCACCACCAGCAGCGCAAAAAAATGACCGTAGATGGCCAGCACGCTGCATGCGATGTATGCGTTCCAGCGACCACGCGCGGGCTTCTCAATCGCAGCCAGGAAGAACAGGCAGGAGAGCAAGCTGAGCAGCACGTACAAACTATAGCTGCGGGCCTCCTGAGCGTAACGCACCTGCCAGGCGTGAACGCTGAAGAGCGCCGCCGTGAGCATCCCGGTGGGCGAACCGAACAGCCGTTTGCCGAGCAGGTAGATGACCGGAATGGCCGCCACCGAAATAACCGCCGAGAGGCTGCGCACGAAGTAGTCACCCCCGCCGAAATGCAGCCACATCCGAAGCAGGCCATAGTACAGGGCCATGTTGGCTTCGCGCCGCCACAGAATGTGCAGCAGGTTGGCAAGGTCGAGCCGGGCAAGCATGACGCTTACGCCTTCATCGAGCCAGAAACTTTTGCGGGCGAGGTAGAGGAAGCGAAGAACAGCGCCGGCGGCGGTGATGGCAAGCAGCAGGAACGTGATTGTGCGCGGGGAGAGCTCGCGCCGGCCCTGCAGAACTGTTTCAGGCGATGAAGCGGTGGCCGACCGCATGTGAGGCCATTTTACGCCGCAAGAACTTCGTTGCCGCGGATTAACACGGATTAGGCGGATTTTTCCATATGGAACTGGAGGCCTTCAGCGTGACTCCAATACATCCGTGTTCATCGGCGTTGATCCGCGGCGGGGAAGTTAACCGCCGATGTGGACCATGGTGCGCGAGGCAGGCACGAAGTCAGGCTCGCCGATGTGGTGGCGCGCCTCCTTGCGCTGCATGACGCCAAGAATGAATTCGCGGAGTTGCTCGTCGCTGGCGCCGCGGCGCATGACGCCGGCCAGGTCGTGGTCCCAGATGGAAAACAAACAGGTGCGGATTTTGCCGTCGGAGGTGAGGCGCACGCGGCTGCAGTGCCCGCAGAAGGGATGGGAAACCGGGGCGATGATGCCGATTTCGCCCACGCCATCGTCGAAGCGGTAGCGGCGCGCTGTCTCGCTGGGATGGCGCAGAATCTCGACCAGCGGGCGGAAGGTGGCCATGCGCTCGAGGATTTCCTCCAGGCGGACGACGATTTCCGGCGACCAGACGCGGTCTTCTTCCAGAGGCATGAACTCAATGAAGCGAACCACCACATCTTCGTCGCGGGCAAAGCGGCCGAAGGCGGTAATCTGGTCGTCGTTGAAGCCGCGCAGGAGCACGCAATTGACCTTCACCGGCTGCAAGCCAGCGCTCCGGGCTGCGCGAATGCCTGCCAGGACTTCCTGGTATCCATTGGGCACGCGGGTAATGCGGGCGAAAGCCTGCGGGTCCACCGCGTCCATGCTGACCGTGACGCGGTTGAGGCCGGCGTCCTTCAGCGGTTGCGCCATGGCGGCGAGCAGGTGCCCGTTAGTGGTAATGGCCAAGTCGAGCGGCTCACCGTCATCTGTCCGCAGCCTTGCCAGTTCGCGCACAAACTCGATCACGCCCTTGCGCAGCAGCGGCTCGCCGCCGGTAATGCGCACCTTTCGGATGCCCAACTCGGTGAAGATGCGGGTCATGCGCAGGTAGTCGGAAAAGGGCAGCTCGGCGTAGAGGGCACCTTCGTTGCCGGTGCGGCAGTAAACACACTTGTAGTTGCAGCGGTCGGTGACCGAGATGCGCAGGTCGGTAATTGCGCGTCCGAATTTGTCGGTGAGAGCAGCCATCAAAAATCAGCCGTTAGCAGTTGGCACTTAGCCAGCCACGTGCAGTGCCAACGCGAAACTTGAAACCAGAAACCGATTTTGCGCAGGAAGGGGAACGAGGCGGGACGACAGCCCAGGCATCGTTTCCTTTCCAAACGCTTCTCGCGAAGCACGGGAGGCGCAAGCGTTTCCACCAGCACCCTCGACCCTCTTAGCAATGCCAAGTAGGGTCTCGCCGCAACTGCCAGGGTATGCCCTTAGGCAGGAGCGGTCGGAAACAACTAGAAGATTATAATCCTGCGGAGCAAATTTGGTTGCCTGATTAGTGGATTTCACCGCCGAGACGCCGAGCACGCCGAGGAATCGCAAGGAGACTTCTACCTACTATTCGCCCTGTAGGCCCCGTTTATGAAGATAATTTGGTTGGCCGTTGGATGCTTTATCGTAGTAGTCACAACGCGATTGACGCACATAGGAGAGAACCATGCTCTCACTTACCGGCCAAATGCTTCTGTGACTTACGCCATTAGCTTAAATACCATTCTCCTTTGGACCAGCCTGGCGGTGGCAGGCCTCTTTAGCGTCGTGGAAGCAGTTCAGCGGGTGCGCCTGCGCTGAAACGTATTCTGGACATGGCAATCCCCGAATCAAAGCGTTGCTGGTGGGCCCAGAACCCGCTTTCCATCCGCTACCACGACGAGGAATGGGGCGTGCCCTCACATGACGACCAACATCTGTTCGAAATGATCGTGCTGGAGGGGGCGCAGGCGGGCCTGAGCTGGGACACCATTCTCAAGAAGCGCGAAAACTACCGGCGGGCGTTCAGCAACTTCGAAATTGATAAGGTGGCCCGCTTTGATGGCAATAAGGTGAGGCGTTTGATGGCCGATGAAGGCATCGTGCGCAACCGCATGAAGATTGAATCCGCCATTCAAAACGCCAGAGCGGTGAAGGAAATTCAGAAGGAGTTCGGCAGCCTCGAGCGGTTCCTGTGGCAGTTTGCTCCACCGCCGCGGCAGCAGGCGCTCGCCTCAATGAAGCAGGTGCAGGCACGCACCCCGGAGTCCGACCGCCTGAGCAAGGAACTGCAGAAGCGCGGACTGCGCTTCGTGGGCTCAACCATCTGCTACGCGTTCATGCAGGCGGTGGGCATGGTGAATGACCATCTGGCGGAGTGCTTCCGGTACAAAGAGATCAATTCACCGCCCAGACGCCGATGATAATCAAAATTGACGATTGCTGATTGAAGATTGACGATTGAAAATGGCGCCGCCGATGTGCATTGCTGATCGCAACCATGCTTCAGCCGTCCCTAGCGGGACTTCGGGTAGATCATCTCCTTTCCCGCCAGTAAACTGGCGGGCTACTCTCAGCCGGTCCCCTCCGGGACCGGTGATTGCAGTCCCCTCAATGAAGCGCAAGGAGATTTCCGCTCGTAGAAAGCGACCCTGAAAACGATTTCTCTGTGCCTCTATGTCTCTGTGTTGAATTTTGTGGTTCACATGCCGTCGTAGTTCGGCCCGCCGCCGCCTTCCGGCGGCACCCAGGTGATGATCTGGTAGGGATCCATGATGTCGCAGGTCTTGCAGTGCACGCAGTTGGAGGGATTCAGGCTGATGCGCTTGCCCGAGGGCACGTCCGCGGCCTCGACCATCTCGTACACATTCGCCGGGCAAAAATGCTGGCAGGGATTGCCGAACTCCTGGACGCACCGAATGTTACAAATCTGCGTGTCGTGAATGACCAGGTGCGCGGGCTGGTCTTCTTCGTGCTTGGTGCCGGAGTGGTAGAGGTCGGTGAGCTTGTCGAAGGTGAGCTTGCCATCGCCTTTGGTGTTGTCGAGCAGATGGGCTTCGGCGCCGCCGTCAGCAGGCAATTGCGCCAGCTTCTTCATCCGGGCATGGCCGGAACTGGCGGCGTAGCGGGCGTACAGGCCGCGGCCTCCGGTGAACTGCTGCAGCCCGGCGTGCACCATGCCATGCCAGAAGCCGTGCTCGAATCCCTGGTGAAAGTTGCGCACCTTCCATAGCTCGGTTTTGATCCAGCTGTTATCCACGCGCTGCTGATAAGCAGAAGTAGCCGCGACAGAGAAGTCATTTTTCTGCAGGCATTCGAAGGCGGTTTCCGCCGCCAGCATGCCGCTTTTGATCGCCAGGTGAATGCCTTTCAGGCGTTGCGAGTTTAAGAAGCCGGCGGAGTCGCCGAGGATCATCCAGCCATTGCCGCTGACCGGCGGGACGGCCCACCAGCCGCCATAAGGCAGGGACTTGGCGCCGTAGCGGATCATCTTGCCGCCCTCGAGCAGCTTGCGCACAAGAGGATGACGCTTGAATTCCTGCAGCACGCGCTGAGGGTCAAGCCGCGGATCGGGATAGTCGAGTCCGGTGACAAAGCCGAGCGAAACAACGTTGTCCTTGCCGCCGTAAATCCAGGCGCCGCCATATTCTTTCGAGGTCAGCGGCCAGCCCATGGTGTAGATCACCTGCCCCGGCGCAACGCGGCCGGCAGGCACTTCCCACAGTTCCTTCACCCCCTGGCCGTAAGTCTGGGGATTGCGGTCGCGATCCAACTGGAAGCGGCCGATGATCTGCTTAGTGAGCGAGCCGCGCGTGCCTTCGGCCAGGATTACCACCTTGGCTTTCAGGTCATAACCGGGTTCGAAGTTGGACTTGGGCTCATTCTGTTTGTCCACACCCTTGTCGTCGGTGCGCACGCCGATGACGCGCTCGCCTTCCACCAGCAGTTCCGAGCCGGCAAAGCCGGTGAAAACGGTAATGCCGGTTTCTTCCACTTTTCCGCCCAGCCACTTCACAAAGCGGTTGAGAGAGATCACATAGTTACCGTGGTCGCGCAGCGGCGGGGGCGTGATGGGCAGCTTGAATTGGCCGTTGCGCGTCAGGAAGTACACCGCTTCCTTGCTGACCTCAGCTTCGATGGGCGCTTCCTTTTCAAAGCCGGGCAACAACTCGCGCATGGAGCGCGGATC
>DATEGM010000405.1:0-10358 GCA_035280085.1 Terriglobales bacterium | reverse complement strand
TTCCCGAGTACTCCCCGATGGAGCTGGTGTTTCTGTTTCCTGCCACCTTGCGCTCGCCTGGCGTTCGCTTTCTTTGCCAGTGCCGCACTGTGCGCCAAGTGCCGCTGCCGGACGGCCGGCAAGGGTATGCGCTGGCCATTGTGCGCACGGAGAGCGAACGGCTGGCGCGGCGGGAGGCGCAACCCAATTCATTCTGGAGTCCCGACTTTGCTCTGGCCGAACCATGAACCTTCCCTGGGGACGTACCCGCAAAATTGATGGCGGCGCAGAAGCGCCCCCAGAACGTCGCCGCTGTATGCGCCATCGCGTCCACGCACCCGCCTTTGCCAGCTTCGACGGCGTGACCGGCGGCATGGTGCTCGACCTGAGCGAGCAGGGCATGTCCATGCAGACGGCTGCGCCGCAAAAAGTCACCCGTCCCATCAACCTGCATCTGAACCTGCCCGATCCGGTCACCAACCTGGAAACCACCGGCTATATCGCCTGGGCCGACGCCTTCGGACGCGCCGGCGTGCGTTTCTCTGAATTGCCGGAGGAACCCCGGCGGCGGCTCAACCAGTGGTTGGCTACCAATTCCGGAGCTCCCAGCCGCACTGCGCCGAAGCTGGCGGTAGCGGAGCAGGTGGAGAAACCCGCGCGGCCTCCGGATTTCCACGAGCCTTTGGCCATCAGTTTGGAACCGGAGCCGGCCGGCAGCCAGCGGGGGCCCGAATCCACCACCGTGCAGTATGAATTCGCGTCTCTGGGACCGGACCTGGACGCCGCGCTGCGGATGATTGTCAAAAAGGTTCGCTCACTGACTCGCGCCGCCGGCGCCGCCATTGCCCTGGTGCAGAATGGCAAGATGGTTTGCCGGGCACGTACCGGGCTGATGGCCCCGCCGCTGGGCTCGCCCATTGACGCCAATTCCGGGTTTACCGGCGAGTGCCTGCGCAGCGGCAAGCCCCTGCGCTGCGATAACAGCGAAACGGACAGCCGGGTGGATGCCGAGACCTGCCGCCGCCTGGGGCTGCGTTCCATCCTGGCCGCTCCTATCCAGTACGAGCGCGACATCGTGGGCGTGATCGAGGTTTTCTCGGGCGATGCTTTCGCCTTTGATGAAGGCGACGTGGCCGTGCTGCAGCGCCTGGCGCAGACCGTGCTGCTGGCCATGAGCCAGGCGGAATCGCTAAACGTGTGCTGAAGCAGTTCGCCACAAGAAATTGACGATTGAAGAATGACGATTGACGATTGAAATCCCAAACGGCTGGCGCCTATTGGATTTGATTCGTCAATCTTCAATCATCAATCGTCAATTTTTCCCCTTGCGCCGGGGCTTGGTGGGCTGCCGGGGCGCCGACTCTGGAAAGACGCGGTCGAAAATCTTATCCACATTGCGCAGTTGGCGTTTTAAGTCGAACGCACGCTCAATCTGTGCCGGCGGCACACGTTTGGTGATGTCCTTGTCCTTCAATACCAGTTCGCGGAAGTTCTTGCCCTCCTGCCAGGCGCGCATGGCATGGCGCTGGACCATACGGTAAGCATCTTCGCGGGAAACGCCATGCTCCACCAGGTCGAGCAGAAGCTGTCCGCTGAACACCAGCCCGCCTGAGCTTTCCAGGTTCAGCCGCATGCGCTCCGGATAGACAAACATGGTGTCCACCAGGTTGGTGGTCTTGGCCAGCATGTAGTCCAGCAGGGTGGTGGAATCGGGCAGGATGATGCGCTCCACAGAAGAGTGCGAGATGTCGCGCTCGTGCCACAAGGCCACGTTTTCAAACGCCGCCTGGGCGTTGGCGCGCACCACGCGCGCCAGCCCGCTGATCTGCTCGCAGGTCACCGGGTTGCGCTTGTGGGGCATGGCGGAAGAGCCCTTCTGCTTTTCGCTGAAGTACTCCTCGGCCTCGCGCACCTCGGTGCGCTGCAGGTGCCGGATTTCGGTGGCAATCTTGTCCAGCGTGCAGGCCACCACAGCCAAGGTGGCCATGTAGTTGGCGTGCAGGTCGCGCTGGATCACCTGGGAAGTGATGGGCGCCGCCTTCAGGCCCAGGCGGGCGCAGATTTTTTCCTCCAGTTCTGGATCGAGGTGGGCGAAATTGCCTACGGCGCCGGAAAACTTGCCCACGCGCATTTCCTCGGCCGCGCGCTCGAAACGTGCCAGGTCGCGCTGCGCCTCGTCGTACCAGTTGGCCAGCTTAAGGCCGAAGGTGATGGGTTCCGCGTGCACCCCATGCGTGCGGCCCACCATGGGCGTGTCCTTGAACTCGAAGGCGCGGCGCTCCAGCACCTCGATCAGGTTGCGCAGGTCCTGCAGGATGATACGCGACGCCTGCCCGATGAGCACGGCCTGGGCGGTATCCACCACGTCGTTGGAAGTCAGCCCGTAGTGGAACCAGCGGGCCTCCGGGCCGACGATTTCGGCCACCGCAGTCGTGAAGGCGATCACATCGTGGCGCACCTCGGCCTCGATGGCGTGAATGCGCTCCAGGCTGAAATCGGCCTTCTCGCGGATGGCACGCGCGGCGTCCTTGGGCACCAGGCCGGCCTCGGCCAGAGTTTCGGTCGCGGCCACCTCCACCGCCAGCCAGGTGCGGAAACGGTTTTCCTCGCTCCAGATGCGCCCCATTTCGGCGCGGGTATAACGCGGTATCAAGGCCCCTCCTGAAATGTAAAGACCAGTGATTCTAAATGGTGGACCGCACTTGCCGGAAGCTAAACCCGCGTGGCCCCGGCAGGGAAGGCCCGGTGAAAATGTTGCCCGAACAAAGTCGCGTTACGACACAGTGGTGACCTTGGTGCTGGCACCACAAGGAGATAACAAGTTTTTATGTCGTGATACGATACCGCATCCGATATACTTAAGGCAGCGGTAGAGCCACTATGGACATCAAAGCACATGACTACGAGTCGCTGGCCGAATTGCGTTACCAGATTCGCAGATTCCTCCGCTTCAGCGAACAGGTGGCGCGCAGTGTCGGGCTGGAACCAAGGCAGCATCAGCTGATGCTGGCCCTGAAGGGTTTGCCGAAGGAAACGCGCCCACGCATCGGGGAATTAGCCGAGCGGCTGCAGATCCAGCACCACAGCACGGTGGAACTGGTGAACCGGCTGGCGGCCCACAACTTCGTTAAGCGGCACCGCGGCGGTTTTGACCGCCGGGAGGTGCTGCTCTCACTCACGCCCAAGGGGGAACGGGTGCTGCGCGAGCTTTCGCTGCACCACCGGGAAGAGCTGCGAGATGCCGGGCCCAGCCTGCTGCGCGCCCTCAAGCAGGTGATGAACGGCGACAAGCGCAGGAAAAGGCGATAGCCGCCGAGCCATTCCACCCCCTCGGGCAAGTCATTCGGGCCAAGGAGAAAACGGGAACACCGATCGGGAGCATGGGAACCAGTGTGAGCAAACGGGTAAAGATACAAAATGGCAATGGCACAGAAAAGCGATCCATAGGGTCGCGCGACCGGCTGCTGGTGCTCTCCTCCCTGGGCATCTTGGTAGGAATTGCCGGGGGCCTGGTAGCGGAAGGGCTGCTGCGCACCATCAACTTCATTACCGACCTGCTGTACTGGCACCGCTTCAGTTCCGCCTATCTGCCGCCCAACCAGGCGCACCTCCACTGGTGGGCGCTGCTATTGCTGCCGGCAGCGGGCGGCCTGCTGGTCGGGCTGCTGATCAATTACTTTTCGCCGGAAATCAAGGGCGACGGCATCCCTGAAGCCATGGCGGTGGTGCTGACGAATCGCAGCATCGTCAAGCCCCGCGTAGGATTTTTCAAGCCGCTGAGCGCGGCCATTACCGTGGGCACCGGCGGCCCGTTCGGCGCTGAGGGTCCTATCATTCAGACGGGCGCTGCGCTGGGCTCAATTCTCAGCCAGTTCATCCCCTCTTCGCCTTCCGAGCGGCGCACCCTGCTGGCTTGCGGGGCGGCAGCCGGACTGGCCGGCGTCTTCAAAACTCCCTTTGCCGGCGCCATGATGGCCGTGGAACTCCTGGTCTTCGAGTTCCGCGCCCGCTCTTTTATCCCCATCGCGCTGGCTTCGGCCTCGGGAACGCTAGTAGCTATGGCGTTCCGCGGCGGCAATCCGG
This sequence comes from Terriglobales bacterium, assembly GCA_035280085.1. Taxonomy (GTDB): domain Bacteria; phylum Acidobacteriota; class Terriglobia; order Terriglobales; family Acidobacteriaceae; genus JAICWP01. The sequence goes on along the minus strand of DATEGM010000405.1, from coordinate 6,296 downwards.
TTTTCCCGCTGGAAACCAACTACCACTTCCATGCCGGGGAGTTGCCCTTTTTCGTGCTATTGGGCGTTGCCTGCGCCGGGCTAGCCTGGCTGATGACCAAGGCGCTTTACCTCTGCGAAGACTTCTTCGAAGAGCTGAAAATCTGGTTTCCGCTGGTTCCGGCCCTGGGCGGCTTGTGCGTGGGCGCCATCGCTCTTTTTTATCCGCAAGTGCTGGGCACCGGCTACGCCGTAATCGCGGACCTGCTGAGCAAGCCGCACACGGTGGGCCAATTTGTGGGCATAGGCGTTGCCAAGTTGGGCGCCTTTGCCATAGCTCTAGGTTCTGGGGCTTCCGGCGGAACTTTTGCCCCCGCCCTGATGATTGGGGGCAGCCTGGGAGCCGCCTTCGGTAAGATGGTGCATCTGGTGGTGCCCAATGCTTCAACTGTGGGCCTCTACGGCATGGTGGCCACGGCGGCGCTGTTTGGCAGCGTCTATCGCGCCACCCCCAGCGCCATCCTTTTCATGCTGGAAGTGACCGGCGCCTACAACGCTTTTCTTCCTGTCTTCCTGGTGGCCATCATTGCTGATCTGGCAGTGCACTACTTCATGCGCACCACCATCAACACCGAGCGCCTGGTGCGCCGGGGCACGCTGGTGCCCGAAGCCTACACGGTTGATCCCATGAAGATGCTGCGCGTGCGTGACGTGATGACGCCCGACGTCGACACGGTTCGCGCCAACGCCAAAGTGAGCGAGTTCCTCACCGACGTGATGGCCCACGGGTCGGTGCCGGTGGTGGACGAGCACGACCACTTCCTGGGCATGCTGCGGCGCAGCGACCTGATTGCCGCCAGTCCAACGGCCACGGCGGAATCCATGCTGCACAAAGATTTTCCCCTGGTCTATACCGACGACGTCGTGCACGACATCGCATTGCGTTTTGTGCAGGAGGGAATTGGCCGCTGCCCGGTGCTGGACCGGGAAACCGGTGAACTGGAAGGGATTCTCACCGCCTTCGATCTGCTCAAGGCCAAAGACTGGGAGCAGATGCAAGAAATGCCCGAGCCCGGGCGGTTGTGGGGGCTGGCCCTGGCCCGCTTTGGGGTGCAGGACAAGCAGGAGAACCCCGGGCCCTAGCAGAAGCAGCAATCAGCAACTGCATGCTCAGCGGCCCTATTTACTCGCCCGCTTCTCTCTCCAGCAACTTCTGCTTCCGTTCCATGCCCCAGCGATAGCCACCCATCTCTCCTGTGCCGCGCACTACGCGATGGCAGGGAATCAGCACGGCCACGGGGTTGGTGGCGCAGGCCCGGGCAACTGCGCGCGCCGCCTTGGGTTGGCCGATGTCGGCCGCCACCTGCTGGTAGCTGCGGGTGCTGCCATACGGAATGCGCAGCAGCGCTTCCCACACCTGCCGCTGGAAGGCGGTGCATTGCAGGTCCAGAGGCACACCGGGATGAGGCTGGCGGCCGGACACCGCATTTACCACCTCCTGCACCCAGGCGCGAAGATCCGCCGCGGCAGGCCGAATCTCAGCAGCCGGAAACTCCGCCTGCAGCCCGCGCTGCAACTGGCGGTCAGATTCCCCGAACTGCACCGAGCAAACGCCACGCTCAGTTGCCGCGACCAGCACGCGTCCCAGAGGGCAGGAGGCTGTGACGTAGCGAATATTCATCCCGGCGCCGCCGCGGCCGTAAGTGGCTGGAGTCATGCCCAGGCGGCCGTTCGCCGTCTCATAAATGCGGCTGCTGGAGCCGTAACCGGCCTCATAGGTCGCCGCGGTCACGTTGTATCCCTGGCGCAGGCGGGTCTTCAGGTCCTGCAGGCGATAGCCGGCGGCATATTCGCGCGGCGAGATGCCCAGCGTCTTCTTGAACATGCGCTGCAGGTGAAAGACGCTGTAGCCGGACATGCGGCTTAGCTCCTCCAGCGTGACGCGGCGTTCGGCATGTTTCTCGATGTAACGGCAAACGCGCGCCACCACGTCCTGGGCGGAGGTGCCGTTGCGGTTGGGATGGCAGCGATGGCAAGCGCGGAAACCGGCCTGCTCGGCTTCCCCGGGCGCGCCGAAGAACGTTACCTGCTCCCGCCGGGGGCGGCGCGAGGGGCAGGAGGGCCGGCAATAGATGCCGGTGGAACGCACGCCGTACACGAACTGGTGGTCAAAACGCGGGTCGCGGCCCAGCACGGCGGCCCAACGCTGATTGCTGATTTCGACATTCTGTGCGGTTGTCATGCTCGCAGACTACGGCGGCGCCACTAACCATGCTATCCGAAAATTGCGTTCAAAATTGAGGCGTTTAGCGGGCGTGAGCGAAGCGGGAGCCCGCTGCCGAAATCCTGAGCGCAGCGAAGGACCTTGCGTTTACGCGCGTGTGGAGGCGGGGCTTTGACCCGTCCCTGCGCGTTCTCGTCCAATTTACGTATCTTGCGAGGGCCTTATGTATCTCAGTATGCTCGTGGGCCATGGAAACGCTCCTGAAGTCAGTCGCGTGCGTGCTGCTTCTCGCCACGGCGGTTTGTGCACAAAGCCTCCCCCACCCCACGGAAGGCGATTATGTGGTGAACAATTTTCATTTCCGTTCCGGTGAAGTGTTGCCGCAATTGCGCTTGCACTACGCCACCTATGGCAAGCCGGCCAGGGACAGCAATGGCCGTGTCACCAACGCCGTGCTGATTCTCCATGGCACCACCGGCTCGGGGCAGCAATTTCTGCGGCCGCAATTTGCCGGGGTCTTGTTCGGGCCGGGGCAATTGCTGGACATCAATCGTTACTACATCATTCTGCCCGATAATCTCGGGCACGGGCGCTCCAGCAAGCCCAGCGACGGCCTGCACGCCCGCTTTCCTCACTACGACTATGACGATATGGTGCAAGCGCAGTACCTGCTCCTCACGGAGGGGCTGAAGGTCAACCATCTCCGCCTGGTGATGGGTACCTCCATGGGCTGCATGCACACCTGGCTCTGGGCGGAAGAGCACCCCTCTTTCATGGATGCCGCCATGCCCCTGGCCTGCTTGCCGGTGCAGATTGCCGGCCGCAATCGCATGGCACGAAAAATGATCATGGATTCCATCCACGACGATCCCGGCTGGATGGGAGGCGAATACAAACAACAGCCTGCAGGCCTGAGAAGTGCCATCTACGTGCTGCTGTTCCTGGTGAGCAGCCCGCTGCAGATGCAGAAGAATTACCCCACGCGCCAGCAGGCAGACGCATTCCTGGACCAGTTTGTAAAAAGGGAAGCGGGCGCTCTCGATGCCAACGACACCCTCTATGCCTTTGACGCCTCCCGCAACTACGATCCGTCACCCAAACTGGATCAGATCACAGCGCCGGTGATGTTCGTCAATTCAGCTGATGACCAGGTCAATCCCCCCGAGCTGGGAATTGCCCAGCAGGAGATTAAGAAAGTGAAACGAGGCCGCTTCGTGCTATTGCCGATCACCGACCAGACCAGGGGGCACGGCACGCATACCCTGGCGGCGGTATGGAAGCAATACCTGGCAGAATTGCTGGCCGAGAGCCGTTGAATCGGATCCCAAAAGCTCTACCCTGGGGCTAAAGCCCGGCGTCTAACGGAACTGGTCGCAGGGCTGAAGCCCTGCGCTTCCACGGCAACGTTGCCTTGTTTTTCAATCCGGAGCTTGTAGCCAGTGTGGAATCCCCGGACTTCAGTCCGGGGAAAAGTTGTATCGAAAAAGTTGGGCTTCAGCCCCTGCACTCAATCTCATTTTCCGAGAATTTCCCGGCGGGTGATGCGTGCGGCCACTCCGAACTGGTCCGTTGTGGTACTTTCGGAACGCACTACCTTCACGTGATAAGTCACATGCTCCTGGGTATCGGGCTCCGTCAAAGTGATCTCGGCCAGTTGTCCCGCCGCCAGTCTATAACCGGAAAAGAAGTACACACCTTGTGGGCTGATGTCGCGCAAGGTGATGGGGTCGGGAGTGGTGTAGGAACCGGAGATGAGGCTGCCGGGAACGCCCAGCGGGCGGCGGTCAGCGGAGCGTTTCTCGCCGCCCGCGGATTCCTCTGGGAACAGATCAAAGGCGGGAGCCTCTTCTTCGGCCGGCTGCGCCATTTCTTCCATTTCTTCCACGGGCGCGAGCTCGGCCTCTTCCGCGGGCTTCGGCTCGCGGAACCAATCCAGAAGCTTCCAGCCTTTAGCCATAACACACCTCCGAGGGCGAAGGCGCAGGGGGAGAGAAACCTCAAGCTACGCCCAGGAAACGGGGCAAGTCAAGAAGCAGCCGGCACGGCCAATAGGCCCAACATAACACCCAAGGGCGCGCCCTAACTCGTGGGATAGCACACTGGGCGCGGAAATCGGGAGAAAAGGTCCTGGCTCCTTGCGGGCAAAAAAGAGGGAGCGGTTTCCCGCTCCCAGCTTCCACGGTATGGAACCTTTCTACGGCGTGTAGAGCAGCACAGCCTCGTTTTCCTTGGAGTCCACCGGACGGTAAAACAGCTTGTTGTTCTCCAGGAAGACCTCGATGAACGCCGGCCGGGTGCGAATGGTGCCCTGAATGAGCGCCTCCGACAGCGGATCCTCGATGTACTTCTGCAGGGCCCGCCGCAGCGGACGCGCGCCATAGCTGCGGTCCACCAGCGTCTGCTCCAGAATCCATTTCTTGGCCTCGTCGGTCACGGTCACCGTGATGGACTTCTGTGCCAGGTTCTGGTTCAACTGGCTGACCATGAGCTCCAGAATCTGGATCAGGTCGCTCTCGTTCAGCGCCTGGAACAGAATCACTTCGTCCAGCCGGTTGAGGAACTCGGGGTTGAAGGTGCGCTTCACCTCGTTCTTCACCAGGTCCTCGACCTTGCCGGAAATGACTTCTTCCTTTTCTGACTGGAAGCCCAGCCCGGTGCGCTTCATCAGGTGCCGCGCGCCGATGTTGGAGGTCATGATGATGATGGTGTTCTTGAAGTCCACCGTATTGCCCAGCCCGTCGGTGAGCTGGCCGTCTTCAAAAACCTGTAACAGGATGTTGAACACATCCGGGTGCGCCTTCTCGATTTCGTCGAGCAGCACCACCGAATAAGGCGCGCGCTTCACGCGCTCCGTCAGCTGGCCGCCCTCTTCGTAGCCCACGTATCCCGGAGGCGAGCCGATCAGCTTGCTCACCGAGTGCTTCTCCATGAATTCCGACATGTCGAAGCGGATGAGCGACTTTTCGGTGCCGAACATGAACTGCGCCAGGGTGCGCGCCACTTCCGTTTTGCCCACGCCCGTGGGTCCGAGGAACAGGAACGAGCCGATGGGCCGGTTCGGGTTCTTCAGGCCGGCGCGCGAGCGGCGAATGGCCCGTGCCAGCGCGATGATGGCCTTGTCCTGCGAAATCACGCGCTTGTGCAGTTCTTCCTCGATGCGCAGCAGCTTCTGCGATTCCTCTTCCTTGATGGAGGAGATAGGCACGCCCGTCCAGCGCGACACCACTTCTTCAATGTCCTCGCGATTGACCACGCCGGTGGTGGAATCGTCCAGGTGATATTTCTCGCGCAGGCCACGGAGGTTTTCGCGCTCTTTCCGCTCTTCGTCGGAGTAAAAGCGCGCCTTCTCAAACTCGTGGTTGGCGATGGCGTTTTCCATGCGGTGAACAATGAACTTCACCCGCTTCTGCGCCTCGACAATTTCCTCCGGCAGCGAGGTCTGGCGCAGCTTTACCCGCGCTCCCGCCTCGTCAATAAGGTCAATGGCCTTATCCGGCAGGAAGCGGTCGGGAATGTAGCGGTTGGAATGGGCCACGGCAAAGCCGATAGCCTCATCGGTGTAGCTCACCGCGTGAAACTTTTCGTAGCGGTCCTTGATGCCGTAAAGAATCTTGGTGGCATCGGACTCGCTCGGCGGCGGCACCTTCACACTCTGGAAGCGGCGCTCGAGCGAGCGGTCTTTCTCGATCGACTTGCGGTATTCGCCCGGGGTAGTGGCGCCGATGCACTGGATTTCGCCGCGCGAAAGCGCCGGCTTCAGGATGTTGGCGGCATCCAGCGAGCCTTCGGCGGAACCCGCACCTACCAGGGTATGCAATTCGTCAATGAAGATGATGGCGTTCTGCGACTCCATCAGCTCCTTCATGATGGTCTTCAGACGCTCTTCGAACTGGCCGCGGTACTTGGTGCCGGCCACGATCAGGGAAAGATCGAGGGCCAGAATGCGCTTATCGGCCAGGAACGAGGGCACGTCGCCATCGGCAATGCGCTGCGCCAGGCCTTCCACGATGGCGGTTTTGCCGACGCCCGGCTCGCCTATCAACACCGGATTGTTCTTGGTGCGGCGGCAGAGAATCTGAACCACGCGCTCCAGT
>DATEGM010000404.1:0-2319 GCA_035280085.1 Terriglobales bacterium | reverse complement strand
TGGGAGATGGGCCACCCCACGCACGCCTTCGACCTCGACCTGCTGCAGGGCGGGAAGATCATTGTGCGCCGTGCCCGCGCGGGGGAAACGCTGAAGACGCTGGACGGAATTGACCGCAAGCTCTCACCGGATGACCTGATTATTGCCGACGCCAATCGCCCAGTGGCGCTGGCCGGCGTCATGGGCGGCTTCGACACCATGATCACGGAGCGCACCCGGAATGTGCTGATCGAGTCCGCGTGGTTCGACCCGGGGGCGATTCGCCAAAGTTCGCGGCGGCACGGGATGCACACCGATGCTTCCCACCGCTTTGAGCGCGGCGCAGACTTCGCCGCCACCACCGTGGCCTGCGCGCGTGTGGCCCAACTCATTCTGGAATCGGCGGGTGGTGAGCTTGTGGGCGACGAGATTGATGCCGTGGCGCGCCGCACCAGCCGCGCTCCGGTGCCGCTCAGCCGCGCCGAGGCGCTGCGCATTCTGGGCGAGGACATTGACCAGGTGGAAATCGAGCGCATCCTCCGGCGGTTGGGATTCAGCGTCACGCCGGGCAGACCTACGGTGATAGCTTCCACCCGCGGCGCGCCTCTTGGTTCGGGAGGAGCACGCGCCGCCGTGGCGGAGGAGGCAGCCACCTACACAGTGGAAATTCCCAGCTGGCGGCTGGACGTGGAGCGGGAAATTGACGTGATCGAGGAGATCGCCCGCGTCCACGGCTACAACCGGTTTCCCAACACGCTGCCCGTGTTTTCAGGATCCGTTGTCGAACACACAGATGCGGCAAAAGATGAGCGCCTGCAGTCGCGGGCGCTGGCGCTGGGCTACAATCAGGCGATTACGCTGACCTTTAATTCCGAGCAGGACGCGCGGCAGCTGGCAAGTTCGTCGCCGGTTGAGCTGGAGAATCCCATCAGCGACGAAGCACGCTTCCTGCGCAACTCCATGTTGCCAGGAATGCTTGAAATGCTCGCGTGGAATCTGAATCGGGGCAATGACGATGCGCGGCTGTTCGAAATGGGCAACGTTTTCGAACTGGCCGGGGCCGGAGTAGATGAGCACAAGCAACTCTGCCTGGGCGCCACCGGCAACGCGGAAGCGGCAGGCGTGCACCGCGCCGCGCGCGCCTACTCCTTTTTCGATCTGAAGGGAGACGTGGAAACGTTGTTGGCGGCCTTCGAGCACCAGTCGTTGTATTACGACGCGCACGCCGCCGAGTACTACCATTCCGGGCGCTCGGCGCGCGCCGTAATGGATGGTGCAACGGTGGCGCGGTTGGGCCAACTGCATCCCGACATTGCGGCCGCCAGAAAGCTGCGCCAGGATGTGTACGTGGCCGAGATTTATCTGGACCGCCTTTATCAGCACAAGCTTCGGCAGGTACGCTATGAGGCGCTGCCACGCTATCCGGCGGTGGAGCGCGATTTTTCGCTCGTCTTCGAGGACCGCGTGACGTACGACCAGATTCGCGGCGTGGTGGAAGCGTTGCGCATTGGCGAGCTGCGCCGATTTGTGCCGGTGGAAATTTTCCGCGGCGGCGCGATTCCCGGGGGCAGATATTCCCTGCTGCTGCGCGCCACCTTCCAGTCCGACGAGCGCACCTTGCGGGACGATGAAGTGGCGCTGTGGTCCAGCCAGATCATAAATGCGTTGCAGGGGCTGGGCGGGACGCTGCGGGCGTAAGGCAGTTCTCAGTTCTCAGTTCTCAGTTCTCAGTTTGGGAGCGTATCAGGGCACAGCTTTAGCTGTGCCGTCTGGAACATGCCCCGAGCAGCGGCTTCAGCCGCTGCGGCTAGTTTTGTGGAAGCACCCGGCTTCAGCCGGGCGAATAAGGCGCCTCCTTTTTTCGGCGGACTTCCGTCCGCGCGTGTCACCGGGGCTGAAGCCCAGGTTTATTTGCGCTGGCGGTTCGTGCGGCTAAAGCCGCATGCTTTCACACCCCAGCCACCCGCTTGCAGCGGCTAAAGCCGAAGTCAATGGAGTCTCGATTCGCACAGCTGATAGGAATCTCAATAGCGACCCGGACCGATACGAGGTTAGAGATACAGGGAACTGAGTACCGGGCACGAGGTACTCAGAACTTGATCCAGCACTTCATCCCAGGTTCCTACCCGGCACACGGCGCTCACACTAATTAATAGTTTCCACAGCCAACTGGGGTATACTGCCCGAAACCCAGGTAGCCCAAAAATAAATCTTCAAGGATGAGTTTCACTCATGTCTGCAAAGGCGTTGTCTGCCGAGGTACCTACCGACGAATTTAGCGTGCTGGAAGAGAAGGTCTATCGCACTATTGAGCTGTACAAGAGTTCGCGGGAAGCCAGA
>DATEGM010000403.1:0-3588 GCA_035280085.1 Terriglobales bacterium | reverse complement strand
GCGCGTGGATGGGCACGAGGTGGATTACGTGGCTGACGATGTAACGGTGCGCCATTTCAATTCGGCGAGCCGCGGCAAGACGGGGCGCCATCCGGCCACCGCTGTTCCCATCAGCGCCAGCGGCAGCAGAGTGAAGCAGATCTCCGACATGGAATGACGCCTTCTTCGCGGCCGTAGTCAAGAATTTTCATCCTGAGCGCAGCGAAGGATCCGCTTGATTCAGGACGCGCTCTTCTCCGCCACGAACTTCTCCACCAGCCCGGAGTAGTCGGCCTTCTCCAACCCGTGGACCTGCTTGTTATATTCATCCACCTTGGACGAGTAGTTCATGGAGCAGAACTTGGGCCCGCACATGGAGCAGTAGGCCGCGCTCTTGTAGTAGTCGTCGGCCAGGGTCTCATCGTGCATGGAGCGGGCGGTCTGCGGATCGAGCGAGAGGGCGAACTGCTTTTCCCAGTCGAAGGTATAGCGGGCAAAACTGATGGCGTCGTCGCGTTCGCGCGCTCCGGGCCGGTTGCGTGCCACGTCGGCAGCGTGGGCGGCGATCTTATACGCGATTATGCCGTCCTTCACGTCCTTCTCGTTAGGCAATCCCAGGTGCTCCTTGGGGGTCACGTAGCACAGCATGGAGGCGCCGTACCAGCCGATCATGGCCGCGCCGATGGCGGAGGTGATGTGGTCGTAGCCGGGCGCGATGTCAGTGACGAGCGGTCCCAGCGTGTAGAAGGGCGCCGCGAAGCAGTACTCCACTTCCTTCTCCACCTGCTCCTTGATTTTGTGCATGGGCACGTGGCCAGGCCCTTCGATCATGACTTGTACGTCATGTTCCCAGGCCTTCTTGGTCAGTTCGCCCAGGGTGCGCAGCTCGGCAAATTGGGCTTCGTCGCTGGCGTCGGCCAGGCAGCCGGGACGCAGGCCGTCGCCCAGCGAAAACGACACATCGTGCTTCTTGAAAATTTTGCAGATGTCGTCAAAGCGCTCGTAGAGGAAATTCTGCTGGCGGTGATGGGCCATCCATTGCGCCAGGATAGCGCCGCCGCGGCTCACGATACCGGTAATGCGTTTGTGTACCAGCGGCAGGTACTGGATGAGCACGCCGGCGTGGATGGTCATGTAATCCACGCCCTGCTCCGCCTGCTCTTCAATCACCTCCAGCATCACCTCAGCGTTCAAGTCCTCAATCCGCTTGACCCGGCTGACCGCTTCGTAAATCGGCACCGTGCCGATGGGCACAGGAGAATGCCGCAGGATGGCCTCGCGAATCTGAGGGATGTCGCCGCCGGTGGAGAGATCCATGACCGTGTCGGAGCCGAAGTGCACGGCGGTGTGCAGCTTGCGCAGTTCTTCATCAACGTTGGAGGTGACGGCGGAGTTGCCGATGTTGGCATTGATCTTGCACTTCGAGGCCACGCCAATGGCCATGGGCTCCAGTTCTGGATGGTTGATGTTGGCGGGGATAATCATGCGCCCGCGCGCCACCTCGTCGCGCACCAGTTCCGGCGTTAGCTTCTCGCGACGTGCCACGTACTCCATTTCTTCCGTGATCACGCTCCGGCGCGCATAGTGCATCTGGGAGAAATTCTGGTCGCCTGCGCGGGCGGCCAACTCGCGGCGGCGCGTGAGCCACTCTGCTCGCGGCCGGGCGGCCGGGCCAAATCCGTTGCCGGTGACACTATCCTGCTTGATACCGTTGCTTACTTCCATCACGATCCCCCACTGGTAGCATTATCTAAATGTTCAATTATACGCCGGGAAATTTGAGCGATTCTTCCAGGCACAGGCTCTTCACCACAAAGGGCCCGAAGGAGTCGCGCACCTGCCTGAACTTTTCTTGCCTTCCTTCCGTACCATCCCCTGCTAACCTTTTTGCCCTGTCGCGCGTCGGAGACATTATGAGAAAGAACATCGCGTTCCTGTTGTTGTTGGCCTGCCTGGGCACGCTGGCGGCAGCGCAGCAGCTACCCCGCACGGTGCTGCCGGAGAATTATCAGCTCACGCTCTCGCCCAACTTTCAGACCGATAAGTTCGATGGCGACGAAACCATTACCGTGCGGGTGGCCCAGCCCACGTCTGCCATCACGCTGAATGCCGCTGAAATCACCTTCGGCGAGACCACCGTGGCGCAGAACGGCTCCACCCAGAGTGCCCAGGTGGCCGCCGATCCTAAGGCGGAAACGGCCACTATCACAGTTCCGCAGGCGCTTGCCGCCGGGCCAGCCACCATTCACATCCGCTACATCGGCATCCTGAATAATGAGCTGCGCGGCTTTTATCTGAGCCAGGTGGGCCAACGCAAATACGGGGTTACTCAGTTCGAGCCGGCTGACGCGCGCCGCGCCTACCCTTCCTTCGACCAGCCCGACATGAAAGCTACCTTTGAGCTCACCGTTGTGATGGACAAAGGCGACATGGCCATCTCCAACGGCAAAGTGGTTTCCGACACCCCCGGCCCCGGCGGGAACAAGCACACAGTGAAATTTTCCACCACGCCGAAAATGTCGTCCTACCTGCTGGCGCTGGCGGTCGGCGAGTTTCAGTGTGAAGCGGGCCAGGCTGATGGCATCCCCATTCGCGTGTGCGGCACGCCCGAGCAGAAGGGCCGCGGCCACTTTGCCCTGCAGGCCGCCGAGTATTCCCTGAGCTATTACGACCGCTACTTCGGGATCAAGTATCCCTATGGCAAGCTCGACATCATCGGCGTGCCCGACTTCTCCGCCGGCGCCATGGAGAACGTGGGCTGCATTATCGGCCGCGACATTCTGTACTTTGTGGATCCCAGGAGCTCCTCCTACTTCCTGCAGAAAGCAGTGGCCGAGGACGGCGTAGCCCACGAAATGGCCCACCAGTGGTTCGGAGACCTGGTGACCATGAAATGGTGGGACGACTTCTGGCTTAACGAGGGCTTTGCCACCTGGATGTCAGCCAAGCCCATCGCCGCTTGGAAGCCGGAGTGGAACCTGGCCACCGACGATGTGCAGTCAGCGGCGCAGGCCATGGCCGTGGATTCGCTTAGCTCCACCCATCCCATCCACCAGGAAGTGGAAACTCCGGCGCAGGCGCTGGAACTCGCGGACGTGATTTCGTACAACAAAACTGCCGCCGTGCTGCGCATGGTGGAGGGCTATGTCGGTCCCGCCGTGTTCCGCAAAGGCGTGAACGCTTACCTCGCCAAGTACGCCTACGGCAACACCACCGCGCCGGACTTCTGGAACGCCATAACGGTTGCGGCCAAAAAGCCGGCCGACAAAGTAATGTCGAGCTTTGTCATGCAGGCGGGCGTGCCCCTGGTTTCCGTTTCCGCTTCCTGCTCTAACGGCAATACCAAAGTTGAAGTCAGCCAGACCCGCTATTTCCGCAATCGCGAACTGCTCAATGCCGGCAGCAAAGAGCTGTGGCAGATCCCCGTCTGTCTGAAAGCAGGCAACCGGGAGAAATGTGAACTGCTGACCAGCAAGTCGCAGACAGTGGAGCTCACCGGCTGTGACCCGGTGTACGCCAATGCCGGCGCGCGCGGCTACTATCATTCCGGCTACGATGCCAGCAACCTGCACCGTTTGGCTGCGGCCGCGGAGCAGGACCTCTCGCCGG
>DATEGM010000402.1:0-2135 GCA_035280085.1 Terriglobales bacterium | reverse complement strand
CGCGACAACGACCGCGAAGGCGGCCTGGGCGCCCTGCTCATGCTCATCCTGGCGCCGTTCGCAGCCATGCTGATCCAGTTGGCGGTATCGCGCTCGCGCGAGTACGAGGCCGACTCCACTGGCGCCCACTTCACCGGGAATCCGTACGCTCTGGCCAGCGCACTGCGTAAGCTGGACACCTACTCCCGGCGCCTGCCTATGGCAGCGACTCCCTCAACCGCTCATCTCTTCATTGTGCAGCCGCTGCTGGGCATGAATTTCGGAAGCCTGTTCTCCACCCATCCGCCGATTGCCAAGCGGATTGAGCGCCTCACCGGCCAGCCCGCAGAGTTCTTGCAGTGAAGGCCAGCTTTTTCGGTCGAATTAGGCCCGATGTGCTCTCGCGCCTGTCACCTTATTCGGCGGCAAGGCAAAGAAGATGGCCAGCGCCACGTTCAGCGCCAGGCTGGCGGCCACGTTGATATACGCCAGCACAAAGCACGCCAGGTAGAGCAGCGGACCGTAGGCGTACTGCCGCGTGATCCTGTTTACCTCGGCCTCATCCACCTCGTCTCCCAGCAAGCGGTGCCCGGAAGCAGCATAGCGCCAGAGCACATTGAAAAAGATGGCCACCACAACATAAGTGCCGGCGTAGAGCATGGTGGCTGCCTTTTCGTCGGGCTTGCCGAGGTATTGGGCCAGAACCGCGGTAGGAAAAGGAACCGCGGTCACGCCCAGCAGCAGAGCGCCATTAAGAACCAGCAGCATGTGGTCAATTCGCCGAATGTGCACAAATAACCGGTGATGATTCATCCACATGATGCCGATAAACGCGAAGCTGATGACAAAGGCCAGGTAGGACGGCCACTGCTCCCACAGCAGCCTTCCCAGTTGACCCGGCTGGTTTGTGTTAGGGACTCTGACATTCAGCACCAGCAGGGTCATCGCAATGGCGAACACACCATCGGAGAATGCCTCCACCCTTCCGGTCTCCTTGCGACCAGCCTCGCGGGTTGCCAGCGACACGATACGGCTCCTGCGCTCGCAAATTGACAGCGCCAGCCAAGCAATCAGCCCTCAGGGGCTAAAGGCATTTTCGGATGGGCTTGGTGGCACGGCTGAAGCCGTGCCCTTCCGAAACCACATTGTTCAAACCGACTCCCGACTCCTGACTCCCGGTTTTTTCACCGCCGCAGCAGCTTGAAGGCGTGGTTCGGTCCCCATTTCTGGTTGATAGCCAGGTCAATCCACAGCATGGCCAGGGGCTCCAGAAGACGCGCGTTGCGCAAAGGGCCCACGTCCACGGGATTGAGGCCAATATCGGCGATCAGCGGCTTAACTTTATCTTTTGCGGCTGCGTCATCGCCGCAGTAGAAGCCATCCGCGCGGGTGCCGGCAAATTCCGCCCTGCCGTAGTTGCCGGCTCCGATTGTATTGAAGGCTTTTACTACTTTGGCCCCCGACCACGCAGCCACCTGCTCCGCCGCCGAGGTGGTGGTGCCAACTTCCAGTCCCTTGAAGTCGGAGCGCAGAGGGTTGGTGCAGTCAATCACTACCTTGGATTTGATATCTCCGCAATCGCGAATGGCTTGCTCGGCCGCCGGCCACGGCACCGACAGCACCACTACTTCGCTGGCTGCAGCCGCTTCCCGATTGCGGCCCGCCTGGGCCTTCCCTCCTGTGCTCGCCAGTAGCGTCTTGATCTTCTCCGAACCGGCATCAGGAACCCCAAAGCGAACCTCGTGCCCGCGCCCAGCCCACAGTTTCCCCAACGCGCCTCCTACATTGCCCGCGCCCAGTACCGCGATCTTCATACTTCCTCCAATTCATTGCCAGTTGCTCAGCTTCACCAGATGCGCACGCGCGCCTCCGGAGCCAGGTAAAGTCTTTCGCCCGGCTTGACGTTGAACGCGGAATACCAGGCGTCAATGTTGCGCACCGTGGCAGCGCGATATTCGCCGGGAGAGTGAGAATCGGTCAGCACCTGCTGGCGCAGCGCCGCAGGACGCACCTTGGACGCCCAGTCCTGCCCGAAAGCGATGAAAAATTGCTGGTCGCCGGAAAAGCCCTCCTGCACGGGCGCAGGCTGGCCCTTCAGCGAGGCATGGTAGCCATCGTAGGCGGCGGAGATGCCAGCCACGTCAGCGATGTTTTCC
>DATEGM010000401.1:0-15408 GCA_035280085.1 Terriglobales bacterium | reverse complement strand
GAGCCGGTCAACGCGGATCTCCGCGGTGGGAGGCAGCTGCGCGCGCACGCGCGCCATGGCTGAATTCACCCGCTCCAGGGTCTGGAACATGTCAACGTTCCAGTTGAAGAACAGGTCCACTTCCGCCGAGCCGCGGCTGGTAATGGATTGCACGCGCTGCAGGCCGAGCACGCTGTTGACTCCCTCTTCCACCGGCCGGGTGATGGTCACCATCATCTGGTCAATGGGCATCACTCCGTTGTCAATGCCAATCACGACGCGGGGGAAATTGGTCTCCGGAAAGACCGCGATGGGTATGGTGAACGCCTCATACGCGCCCACCAGGGCCAGGGTCAGGATGAGGAAGATAATGGGCTTGGAAAAATACGCGAACCAATAGCGCGAGCTTTCCGGCTCCTGCTGCTTCTGCCGCGGTTCGATATAGGAATGCAGGCTCATGGGCTCGCCAGCTAGTACCTAGTACCCAGTACCCAGCTCCAAGTAGTGCAGATAAGAATGCTGCGGGCGGGGGCGCCCGCACCACAAAAAGGCGCAGCCCGTACTCGGCACTATTCCTTACTCTCCTTCTCGGGCTGCGCAGGAGGCGGCGCTTGCAACTGGACGTGCGTGTTGTCCGGCAGCCCGTAAGCGCCGGCGGTTACCACCCGCTCACCCGCCTTCAGTCCGGACACGATCTGAATCTGATTCTCCTGGCGCACCCCTGTTTTCACATCCCGCTGGTGCGCGCGGCTATCATCCCCAATCACCATCACCGAAGTCGTGCCGTCAGGCTCGGTCAGCACCGCGGCGGCAGGCACGGTCAGCGCATCGGGGATGGTTTGCGCCAGCATGGATATGCTCACACTGGTTCCCGGCTTGAGTTCCCGGTGCGGATTGCGGGCGTCTACCCACACCTCCACCGTGGTGCTGTTGGGGTCGAGCGCCGGGCTGACCACGCTAACCTTCCCGGGAATGGGATCCTCCAAGCCGGGAGCGCTCACGGTGGCCGTGTCTCCCACCTTGAGCAGCGCCGCCTCCGCCTGCGGAATGTGAGCCTTGGCAATCACGTGCGACAGGTCCATCACGGTGAGCAGCGGCGTGCCGGCCGTCGCCATTTCTCCTGGATAAAGCGGCCGGTCTGTGACCACGCCGGAAATGGGGCTGCGAATTTCGGAATAGCTAAGCTGCGCCGCTGCGCCCTGATATTTGCCTTTGGCGGCCGCCAGCTGGCCTTGCGCCGACCTGAGTTCCTGGGCCTTCGAGGTCTTCAGCAGCGAGTTCAAATGCTGCTGCGCGATTTCGTAGTTGTTGCGCGCCTGGGTAAACGTGACTGCTTCCGCGTCCACTTCCTTGCGCGACAGGGCACCCTGCTTATAAAGATTTTGCCGGGCGGCGTAAACCTTCTGCTCGGCTTCCAGGTTTTGCTTGGCCGCCTGGGCGTCCAGTTCCGCCTTTTTTACCTCTTCCGGAACACTGGCAACGGTGGTGGTCTCATAGGCCGCCTGCGCCTGCTCGTATTCACCCTTGCTCTGTTCCGCTGCCGCGCTCAGGTCTTTGTTCTCCAGCACAGCCAGAAGCTGGCCCTGGCGCACGTGGCTGCCACGGTTGATATAGAACTTTTCCACCGGGGCGCTGATTTTCGGCACCAGCGCCGCCTGGTGCAGGGGGAACACAATTGCCTCGGCGGTCACCGTGCGCTGCAGGCTGGTGCGCTGCACCAGAGCCGATTCCACGCTCACCACCGGTTCTTTCTCCTTCTCCTTTCCGGAACAGCCGAAGGAGACGAGCGCCAGCAGCGTGACCACACCCGCGGCCACCGCGCGCCGGGATAACTTTGTCGGTTGTTGATGTCTGGCTGTCATTCAAAATTTGCCCGTCAAAGTCTGCAGAGTCGCCAAGCCGGTGCGATACCGCAACTGCCCGCCATCGTAGGCGTTGCGCGCCGCAGAAAACGCATTTTGCGCGTCCACTATCTCTAACGCTGTTGCCTCCCCGGCCTGGTACCGCAATGTGGTTAGACGCAGACTCTCAGCGGCAAGGTCGGCAGCCTGGCGCAGCCCCTGCACTTCGGCGCGCGAGACCGCCGCTTCATTGTAGAAGGAATAGAGGCTGCTGAGCGCCTGCCGCTGCGCCTGCGACAGCTCCACCTTGGCCTGCTGCCGCTTGTATTCGGCTTGGCGCAGCTTGCTGAGCGTGGCCCCCCAATTCCATACCGGTACGCTCAACGAAGCGGTGACGAAGTACCCAGGATTGGGCAAAGGGCCGAGTTCCTTAGCGGCCGCTACCGTGCTGCGTAAGGCCAGCGCATTGGCTTCGATGCCATACACTCCGTCAAAGGTGAACGTAGGGAAAAAGCCGGCGCGAGCGATGTTAAGGTCTGATTGCGCCGCCTTGACGGCTTCCAGGGCCGCACGCACATCCTGGTTTTCATGCGCCGCCATGGCCTCCACCTCGCCAAAGGGAGGCAGAACGGGAGGCTGGTCCATGTCGTCCACGAGGTTGAAATTCAGGTCCAGGTTGGGGGAGAGCACCACCGCCAAATCAAGCCGTGCCTTACTCATGGCCAGCGCCGCTTCCTGGAAGGCCTGATTCTGCTGCTGGAACTGCAGCTGCGCCTTGATTACGTCGCTGCGCGCTACTTCTCCTCCGCGCTCCAGATCCTGGCTGATTTTCATGAAATGCTGAGCCTGGTCAAACGCCTGCTGCGCCGTGGCGTACTCACGCTGGGCCACAATCAGGCCGTAGTAGAGGCCGGTAACGGTGACAGTGAGGCCGCGGCGCGCTATTTCCGCCTTGGCATTGGCGATGGCAGCAGCTGCGGCTGCCCGTTTGTAGGGCGAAAGGGTGAAGAATCCGGCAGGAAGTTCCTGATGAACTACGCCCCACACGCGATAGACGTGCACGCCGTCATTGGTAACGAAGCGCCCACTGGCCAGTTTCCCGTTTCCCTGGGTACCCAGGTATTGCTGGGAGTAGTTGAGGGAGGGGAGCATCGCGTCCCGCGCCTGCGCCCGGTCCTCACTGGCGACTTTGGCGTCAGTGACGGCGGAAAGATACTGAGCATAATTTCTGCTCGCGCGCGCCAGCGCGTCCTGGAAGGTGATGGTCACGGGTGGACCGGTTTGCCCGGGAGCCCCCGGCTCCGCTAATTGCACACCCACACCTGCAGTTCCGGAAGTGGGAGGCTGCTGCGGTTGAGGGTTATCGCCCGGCGTGTTCTGCGTCTCGGCCTGCGCGGACAATACCTGCGGCTTCACGTCCCCAGCCCTGCGCAACAGATCCTGCAGAGACTTTCTTGGGGGCAGCAGGCGAGGAGTGTTGCCTGATTGGAGCGCTGCTGATGGCGCCGGCGGCGCAGGTATTGCCGGCGACGGTTCCTGGCCCCAAGCCCAGCTCAGGGCCGCAGTGCAGATCAGGACCAGCTTTGCCGCTCGATGCACGTCCCCTCCGAGAACCGCTACTTTAACGGGGCACATATTAAGCCAAGCTTAACCGCGTCTCTGCAGATGCGCCGCGGGGCGGCGGTATTTGTGGAATGAGGCAGTTAAGAGGCGCGCGAAAGCTGGGTGGCGGAAGGCAGCGAGATGGTGAAGCAGGTGCCGCGTGAAGTGCTTTCCACCGCGATGGTGCCGCCGTGCTTCTCCACAATCTGCCGCGAAACCCAAAGCCCCAGTCCGGTGCCCAGTTCCGCCTTGGTGGTGAAAAAGGGCTCGAAAATCCGGGCAAGGTTCTCCGCAGGGATTCCGGGTCCATTATCGAAGACCCGGAGCTGCACGCCGCCATCGAGGTCGGTCGTCACCAGGCGGATAGCGCCGCCACCGGGAAGCACATCCACCGCATTGGCCACCAGATTGGCGATTACCTGCCGTAGTTCGCCCCTGGAACCGAGAATTGGCCGGGAAGCTGCAGCATCTGTATGTACGCGAATGCTCTTGGCCCGCAGTTTGGCTTCGTACAGGGCAACCACCTCGCGCACCAGTTCGCCCAGGTCCAGGGGGGTCGGAGCGCCGCTCTCGCGGTAAAAGCCGAGAGTCATTTTTGTAATGTGCGCGATGCGTGAAAGCTCGTCCTCCACCATCTGCAAGTAGCGGCGAACTTCTCCTTCAGGGGCGGAGCGTGCCAGGTAAATCAGGTTAGTGACCGCTTCCAACGGATTATTGATCTCGTGAGCAATGGTGGCGGCCAAGCGCCCGGCGGTGGCCAGGCGCTCGGTCTTGACCAGCGCCGCCTCGGTGCGGGCGCGCTCTTCCAGTTGCTGCTGCACCTGGTGAAAGAGGCGGCTGTTGTCAATGGCGGCAGCGGCGCGGGCAGCCAGGGCTTCGGCAAGTTCCAGATCGTCAGCCGAAAGCGTACGCCCGGATTCCGCAGTAACAAGCACCAAGGCGCCCAGCACGCGATCGCGCGACGCCATGGGCACCACCAGCACCGACTTCATGTTGAGTTCGCGAATGAGGCGCAGACGCTCCGGTTCGCGCACCCGTTCGCGGATCATTTCTTCGGAAATTTCGGGAAAGAACTGCGGCTCGCCAGTTTCGATGACGGCGGCGATGCTGCTGCCGCTGCTGAGAGAAGGCGGGTACTTGGTGTGAAACGCGGTTGCCAGCGCGATTTTGGCGGGATCGCGATGGGCCACCGCGGTGCGTTCCACCGCGCCTTGGTCGTTGGCGACGTAGGCGGCACACCAGTCGGAAATTTCCGGCACCGCAAGCTCAGCCACGCGCTGCAGGGTGATGCTGAAGTCGAGGGATGCTCCCAAGGCGGCGCTGGCCTGGGCCAGAAAGGCGGCGCGACGCCGCTGCCCTTCGGCCTGCTCACGCAGCCGGATTTGCTCTTCATACAATTCAGCCGCACTGATGCCGGCCGCGGCCAGGTTAGCCAGCAGTTCGGCCACCTGCAGCTCGGCGGGCTGCAACTGCCGCGGTTGACGAAAATAAAAGGTGATAGTGCCGGAGTTGCGGCCCCGGATGCGCAGAGGCAGGGCCAGCAGCGACTGAATGCCTTCCGTCTGGTAGCCGCGCCGGCGCTGCTCCAGCAAAGGCAGGCTGTGCACGTCGGTGGCAACGATCGGCTCATCGGTCAGTTCGGGCATGCCCGTGGCGGGAAAGGAGGATCTCTCCAGGTACGCAGGAGACAGGCCTCTGGAGGCCAGCACACGCCAGGCTTTCGCGCCTTCATCAAGACGCCAGACAGCATAGGCATCGGCCTCAATCAGCCCCCGTGAAAGCGCCAGAATTCGATTCAGAACCGTCTGCAGGTCAGGCTGGGCAAGGAGAGTGGCGGAAGCTTGCAGCAGCAGATGCAAAGACTCCGACGTTGCCGCAGGCCGCGGGGACACACCGGAAGCCTCAGATGACGAAGCTCCGCTCGGGTCGGGTTCTGGTTTGGGCTGTGATGCAGTCACGGCGCGCAACAAGTTAAAAAGCGTAAGAGTACACGGATTCAATGTAAAGATGCTGCGCAGGTTCAGGGGAGTTGCATGTCAGTCTCAAACCGGAAGCAGAAACATCCGCCACGAGAATCTGTCAGTGTGAGTTCTGACTGCTATTTGTGCAGCTTGCAACGAGTGTCTGCCGTGTGAGTCCCGGCGCGAGGTTTTCTCATCTTGTAAACTAAATGGTTATGGCAGAAGCGAAGTTGGAGGTAGAAAGCGCGCCGGAGCAGGCGGAGTACTCCGTGCCGCAAGATGCTGAGCGGGAACGGGTTTTCGAGGCCTTCCGGCGCTGGGGATATCTGCAGGCCGACCTTGACCCGCTGGGCTTATTCCGGCCGCACCCGCATCCCGAGCTGGAGATGAGCGGACCAACGGCACAGGAAGCGCGGGGCTATTACTGCGGCAGCATTGGCGTGGAGTTCGCGCACATCTCTGATCCGGAGCAGCGACGCTGGATCGAGCAGCGCATGGAATCGCCGGCGCCCGCGCCGGATCAGCAGCACATTCTTGAGCGGCTGATTCGCGCCGACCTGTTTGAGCAGGTGATGCAGTCGCGCTATCTGGGGAGCAAGCGCTTCTCGCTGGAAGGCATTACGGTGTTAATCCCCCTGCTCGACGAATTGCTGGACGGAGCCGCCCAGCACGGAGCCGAGCAGGCGGTGCTGGGCATGAGCCACCGCGGGCGGCTCAACGTGATTACGCACATTGTGGGGCGTGCGCCGGCGGAAATCTTTGCCAATTTCGAAGATGTGGATCCGCGTAGCGTGCTGGGTGGAGGCGATGTGAAGTACCACATGGGCGCCACCGGCGTGTACGCCACCGAGCACGGGCGCAGTATCAGCATCCACCTGGTATCGAACCCCAGCCATCTGGAGGCAGTTGATCCAGTGGCGCTGGGCCGTGTGCGCGCCAAGCAGATTCGCGCGGGAAAGGAAGGCGCGGCGCGATTTCTAGCCATCGTGATGCACGGCGATGCGGCCTTTGCCGGCCAGGGCATCTGGGCGGAGACCCTGAATTTTGCCGGAGTGAAGGGCTACTCCATAGGCGGCGCGATCCACATCATCGTCAATAATCTCATCGGCTTTACCACCACGCCGCCGGAACTGCATACGGCGCGTTTTTCCGCCGACCTGGCACGGCGGCAAGACATCCCTATTTTCCACGTCAATGGTGAAGATCCGGACGCGGTGGTGCGCGTGGCTCGCATGGCGGTGGAATACCGGTACCAATTTGGCAGCGACGTGATTATTGACGTCATCGGCTACCGACGCCATGGGCACAGCGAGATTGACGATCCCACCATTACCCAGCCGCTGCTCTACAAGGCGATCGAGGAGCATCCACCGCTTTGGCAGATTTACGCCGAGGACATCGGCTCTGATCCCAAAGCCCAGGCGGAGCAGGTGCGCGCGGAATACGACCAGGGCCAGAAAGAGGCCAAAGGGCTGACTAAAAAGCCCAGTCTGCGGCGTCTGCCCGATTACTGGGCCAACTTTAAGGGTGGGCGCTACAAGCCCGAGTACGAGGTGGATACCGGCGTCACGGCGGAGGAGATTGCTGCGCTGACGGAGAAGCTCACGACCTACCCGGGGGATTTTCATATCCATCCGAAGATCAAGCGCCTGCTGCAGCAGCGAGCCGAAATGGGCGCGGGCAAGCGGGTGGTGGATTACGGCATGGCCGAGGCGTTGGCGTTTGCGTCGCTGTTAAAGCAGGGCACGCCGGTGCGCATGAGCGGCCAGGACACGCAACGCGGCACCTTCAATCAGCGTCATGCGGTGCTGGTGGATGTGGAGAATGAGAGCCGCTACATTCCGCTTTGCCATGTAAGCGCGGAGCAGCCACGGTTTGAGATCTATAACTCGACGCTTTCAGAAGCCGGGCCGCTCGGCTTCGAGTACGGCTATAGCCGCGACTATCCGGAAACGCTGGTGCTCTGGGAGGCGCAGTTCGGCGACTTCGCCAATGGCGCGCAGATAGTCATTGACCAGTTCATTAGTTCAGGAGAAGACAAGTGGGGCCTGCTTTCCGGCCTTGTGATGCTGCTGCCCCACGGCCACGAAGGCCAGGGACCGGAGCATTC
The DNA here is from genome assembly GCA_035280085.1 of Terriglobales bacterium. GTDB lineage: Bacteria > Acidobacteriota > Terriglobia > Terriglobales > Acidobacteriaceae > JAICWP01. Next base: position 7,915 of record DATEGM010000401.1, on the reverse strand, counting down.
CAGCGCGCGCATCGAGCGTTACCTGCAGCTGGCGGCGCGCGACAATTTCCAGATTTGCCAGCCCTCCACAGCGGCGCAGTACTTCCACTTGCTGCGGCGGCAGGCGCTGCGCAGGTGGCGCAAGCCGCTGGTGGTGTTCACGCCCAAGAGCATGCTGCGGCATCCCGACGCTTCCTCGCCGGCAACGGAGCTTTCGCGCGCGCGCTTTTTGCCGGTGCTGCCCGATTCGGAAGTGCAGAATGCCGAGCGCCTCATTTTGTGCACGGGCAAGGTTGGGCACGAACTGCGGGTTGAGCGCAAGCGCCGTAAGGACAGCGCTGCCGCCATCGTTTTTCTGGAACAACTGTATCCCTTCCCCGAGGCAGAGCTGACGGCGGAACTGGAACGCTACAAGTCGGCGCAGGACATTCTGTGGGTGCAGGAAGAGCCCGCCAACATGGGCGCTCTAGGGTACGTCATGCCGCGCCTGCAGCGACTGGCGGGCAGTTCGCGCCACGTGCTCTCGGTGAAGCGCTCCGGCAGCGCCAGTCCGGCCACCGGCTCCGGCAAGGCGCACGAGATGGAGCAGAAAACGCTGCTCACACTGGCATTTACCACAGGGAAGTAGAAAACCACTTGCCAGTGATCAGTTGCCAGTTTTCTTTTGCGGGTCTCAGGATTCCAATCGAGAGGCTGTCTTCAAGCGAACTGGGTACTGTGTACTAGGCTACCAGGTACGAGGTACTAGGTACTAACTAGCTCCGAATCCAGCACTTCCCGCACTTTGCAGGCCAGGGCGTCCAGGCTGAAAGGCTTCTGCAGAAAGGCGGTGCCGGGATCGAGCACACCATGGTGCACGATGGCATCTTCGGTGTAGCCGGAGAGATAGAGCACGCGCATTCCGGGGCGACTCCCGGCCATGCGTTGGGCCAGTTCCCGCCCGCTCATGCCGGGCATGACAACGTCGGTTATCATCAGGTCAATGTGGCAGTTCGCGGGGGTGGCCAGGGCGAGCGCTTCGTGTCCATTGCCGGCCATCAGCACGTTGTAACCCTGCGCTTTCAGCGCCTCGGCAATCAACTCGCGCACCGATTCTTCGTCCTCCACCAGCAGGATGCTCTCTGAGCCACGCACGCTGAGGCGTGTCTGCCGTTCGGGCACGCTCTGGGCCGCGGCTTCATCCACGCGCGGCAGATAAATCTTGAAGGTAGTACCCCGCCCCAACTCGCTGTAAGCAAAAACATAGCCTCCGCTCTGTTTCACGATGCCATAAACAGTGGAGAGGCCCAGCCCAGTGCCTTTGCCTTTTTCCTTGGTAGTAAAGAAGGGCTCAAAAATCCGCAACTGGGTTTCCGCATCCATGCCGCATCCGGTGTCGCTGACAGCAAGCATCACATAGCGGCCGGGTTTCACACTGCCATGCGCGCGCTGGTAGTTATCGTCCAGGTCGGTATTTCGGGTTTCGATAATCAGCTTGCCGCCGCTGGGCATGGCGTCCCGCGCGTTGACCGCCAGGTTCATGATGACCTGCTCCACCTGCCCGGGGTCGGCCTTGGTACGGCCCAGGTTGTGATCGCGCGTGACCACAACCTCAATATCCTCGCCAATCAAGGGCCGCAATAGCTTGCTGATATCGGCCACCACTGCGTTTAAATCAATAACCTTGAGCTCAAGCACCTGCTTGCGACCGAAGGCCAGCAATTGCCGGGTCAGTGTGGCAGCGCGCTGAGTCGCCTCCTGGATGGCCTCTGCCTTCTGGCGCCTGGGGTCGGCGATTCCGAGCTGATTGAGCAACACGTAGGTGTAGCCGCTGATCACCATCAGGAGGTTATTGAAGTCGTGCGCCACCCCGCCGGCCAGCCGCCCCACCGCCTCCATCTTCTGCGCCTGGCGGAACTGGTCCTCCAGAATGCGACGCTCGGTGACGTCCTCGGCGATTATCTCCAGCACTTCCGCTTCGCCTTCCTGGTCCACCGCCCGCCCGCTCAGCCGCACCGTGATCGCTTTGCCATCCTTGCGTTTCCATTTCACTTCCAGGTTGTCGAGGCAGCAGTGCCGCTCGTACTCGCGGCGCAGGCGCAGACGGTCTTCTTCGCGCACATAGATGTCGGTGTTGGGATGGAGCGCCCGCACCTCAGCCGCAGAATCGTAGCCCAGCATGGAAATCAGCGCCGGGTTCACATCTAGAAATTGACCTTCCAGGGTGGAGCGGTAAATGCCATACACAGCGCTCTGCACCAGGGAGCGATAGCGCGCTTCGGAAGCGCGCAGCGCCTGCTCATGGCGCTTGTGCTCGATGGCGGTGGCCACGTGCTGGGAGACAAACGTCAGAATCTCTTTCTCTTTATTCCCGAAGCGCACGTCTTCGCTGTAGCTCTGCACCACCAGCACGCCGAAGATGGTGTTGCCCGTCTTCAGCGGCACGCCCAGCCAGTCCAGCGATGGCGCCCCGATGCATTTCGCCTCGCCCCGCTGCACCATCTTGTTAAAGACTTCAGGCGTGGCCAGCAGCGGCTCTCCCGAGCGCAGCACATATTCCGTCAGCCCCTTGCCCAAGGGCTTGGGCGCCGGAGTGGGGTCAATTTCGTCCACGAAATAGGGGAAGCTCAGCAGCTTGCTCTCCCGGTCGTAAAGCGCGATGTAGAAGTTTCTGGCGCAGGTCAACTCGCCCACGATGCCGTGAATGGCGGCGTAGAAATCCTGCAGCTCACCGGCTGCGCTGGTTAACTTGGCGATTCGGTATAGCGCCGATTGCAAGGCTTCCGCCTGTTTGCGCTCGCTGATGTCGCGGAAAATGGCGTATACGGCAATGTGCCCCCCGCCCACCTTCACCGGCATGCCCACGATGGAGACGTCCACCACCGTGCCGTCCTTGCGCATGCGCTTGCTTTCCAGGCTGATCTTCTGCCCCTTGCTCAAGGCGCTGTGGATGAACTCGATCTCGGCATCGAGTCCGGGCGGGACAATGATTTCGCCCAGCATCCTGCCCCGCGCTTCCTCCTGCGTGTAACCGAACATGCGGGTGAACTCGGCGTTGACGTGGGTTACGTGGTAGCGCGGATCGAGGATGGCGATGGCTTCCGGCGCGCTTTGGAAAAGCTGCTCCAGGTAGGCTCTCTGCACCTGCAGGTCGGCTTCCGGTTCCAGCGTGCAAACGCCCGCGGCGCTGCCGCCGTTCCGGGGCGGCAGAGAGTTTACGGAACTGTGCGCGACGGATTTGGTGCGAATCTTTCTCTGCGCGGGGCGGGTGATCTTTTCACCCATGGGAGATGCCCTCCGGGGCGCCAAACCACAACCGATAGTAAGGTTTAACCTGCGTTCTCAGAAAGTTACGGTCGTAATGGTGGTTTTTCCCACGGCCGGCTGGTTCACCGAGTTGCGCGCCGTCAGCGCCCAACTGGGCTGGTGGAGTGGAGATAGACAAGAGAGTTCCAGAGCGGGACTGGCCGCGAGCAGCAGGCGTGTAAGCACCGACATCCAACCCGAGGTCGCGCGTAAAATTGAGGTGTTCGGGAGGCGCTTATGAAGGCGGAGCCGAAGCTCAACCAGGATATGACGGCCATCATCCACAAGACCGGCGAGGAGTGGGCCCGCTACTGGAACTCGCGGCAGCCGGACAAGCTGGCTCAGCTTTATGCGGAAGATGCCGTGTATCTGCCGCCGCACCACCCCGCGGTGCACGGGCGCCAGGCCATTCGCGAATACCTGAGCCGGCCGCTACACCGCGACTACACCGATCTGATGTTTGAAGTCACCTACATCAAGCAGACCGGCGATTTGGCTTTCGATGTGGGCACCTACTCCATGGAAGTGCCCAAAGAAGGCGGCGGACAGCGGCCCGACAAAGGCAAGTACCTGACGGTGTGGAGAAAACATTCCGGCGGCGACTGGCACATCGTGGCCGACTCCTGGTCCAGCGATTTGCCGCATCAGTAACGGGTAGCTGGTAGTTGGTAGCTAGTAGCTCGTGGTTGACTCCCCAGTGAAGATGCAGGTCAGGCACCAACTACTAGCTACCAGCTACTAACTACCATTTCGGCAGTTAACTGCTTCCTGCTTTTGCCCAACTCAATCCTCAGCTAATACAATTACAGGTTTGCACTTATATCCTGATGCAAGGAGAACGGAATGCAACGCAAAGCCAGTGCGGAGTGGAAGGGCAGTTTGAAGGAAGGCTCAGGGTCGGTTTCTTCCAGCAGCGGGGTTTTTTCTAAAACTCCATTTTCGTTTGGAACGCGATTTGGCGAGCAGCCGGGCACCAACCCCGAGGAATTGATTGCGGCCGCGCACGCCGGCTGCTTCTCCATGGCGCTTTCCGCGCAGTTGGGGACTGCAAACTTGACGCCCGAGAGTATCAGGACCAATGCGACGCTCACCATGGAGAAGCTCGACTCCGGCTGGACCATTACAGCTGTTCATCTGGATGTGATCGGCAAGGTTCCTAAAGCAGATGCGGCCACCTTCCAGAAACTGGCGGAGGCGGCCAAGACGGGCTGCCCGGTTTCCAAAGTACTGAATGCCAAGATCACGATGAGCGCGAAATTGGAGTAGTGGAGTAGCGCCGGCGTCCCGCCAGGTCTCGGTGTCAATTCTCAGCGGTAAGCTGCGGGTTCAAGCCGCACTTTCGCCCCGCTGGGGCTGTGAATTTACTCCACTTTGTACCCCGGACTTACGTCCGGGGCTACATTCTGGTGCCGCTCCGCGGCTCAAGAATGATGGTACTGTTCCACCGCCGCCTAGATTCCTGCGTTCTTACACAGACTTGGCAGTGCTGGGGGGAACGAGCAGCGCAGGGACGACACAACTTACTTCTATTTCAGAATTTCCATCCGCTTTCCTACGCGCTTCAGCACCTCGAGTGCACGGTCTAACTCCGCGCGGGTGTGGGTGGCGGTCATGATGGTGCGCACGCGCGCCTTACCTTCGGGCACAGTAGGAAAGGCAATGCCTGTGCCCATCACTCCTTCTTTGAACAGCTCGCGGGAGAAGTCCATGGTGAGCTTGCCGTCGCCAATAATGATGGGTGTAATGGGCGTTTCGCTGGCGGGCGTGTTCACGCCGCCGATGTTGTAGCCCAGATTGCCCAGTTCCTTCTTCCAGTAGCGAGTGTTCTCCCAGAGTTTCTCGATGCGCTCCGGCTCCTGCTCCAGCACCTCGAAGGCGGCCATGCAACTGGCGGCCACGGACGGCGGGTGGGAGGTGGAGAAAAGGAATGGGCGCGCGCGGTGGTAGAGGAAATCAATCAAATCGCGCGAGCCGCACACATAGCCGCCCAGCGCGCCAATAGCCTTGGAGAGCGTGCCCACCTGAATATCCACGCGGCCATGAACCTTGAAGTGATCAATGGTGCCGCGGCCGTTGCGGCCGAGCACGCCCGAGGCATGAGCGTCGTCTACCATCATGATGGCGCCGTATTTTTCCGCCAGGTCGCAGAGCGCGGGCAAAGGCGCGACGTCACCGTCCATGGAGAAAACTCCGTCGGTGATCAGCAGTTTGTGGCCGGGCTGGCCGGCAACTTCCTTGAGCAGCTCTTCGGCGTGCGCGATGTCCTTGTGGCGAAACACCTTGATGGTGGCGCGGGAGAGGCGGGCGCCGTCAATAATGGAGGCGTGGTTCAGTTCGTCGGAGATGATGAAGTCTTCCTTACCCAGCACGGCGGAGACAGTGCCGGCGTTGGCGGCAAAGCCCGACTGGAAGACCACCGAAGCTTCCACGTTCTTGAAGCGCGCGATCTTTTCCTCCAGCTCCATGTGGATTTTCATGGTCCCGGCGATGGTGCGCACCGCGCCCGAGCCCACGCCGTATTTGCGCGTGGCGTCCAGGGCGGCCTCGCGCAGCCTGGGATGGGTGGTCAGGCCCAGGTAGTTGTTGGACGCGAGGTTGATGACCTTTTTGCCGTCGAAGGTGCACTCCGGCGCCTGCTCGTCTTCCAGTACCCGCAGGCGGAAGTAGGTGCCTTTCTGCTTGAGTTGGTCCAGTTGCTCGGTCAAATAGGAGAGCTGCGGGCGGGCGGAAGTCTGGGTGGCCATGAGTTCCCTCGCGTGGCGCCCCCGCGCATAGCGCGGAAGAACGCGGATTTGCCAAACTACCAAGTTTAACGCTGAACCCTGGGGAGCAGGAAACGGCCGGCCGGAGCTCCATGCGAACTTGCGGTTTAAGGGGCCCTTAAGCCTGCCGGCGGTAGGCTCTCAGTCGGGGCTTGTGTGCACCGCCCGTGGGCCGGATAATCTGGAAGAGATGCGGGTGCTGGTGATCGAGGACGAGCGGCGGCTGGCGGAAAACGTGGCCCGCAGCCTGAAGGAGAACGCCGCCTGGGCCGTGGACGTCGCCCTGGACGGCCAGAACGGGCTGCACCTGGCCGAATCGGTGGCCTACGACCTGATTGTGCTCGACCTCATGTTGCCCAAAATGGACGGCCTGGAATTGCTGCGGCGCTACCGGCGCCAGGGGAACAAAACGCCGGTGCTGGTGCTGACGGCGCGCGAGGAGAAGGAGTCCGTAGTAACCCTGCTCAATGCGGGCGCCGACGATTATCTGGCGAAGCCCTTCGACCTGGGAGAGTTCCTGGCGCGGGCCAAGGCGCTGGTGCGGCGTGCCAAGGGCCAGCCTACGCCCATGCTGGCGGTGGGCGACCTGGAAGTAAACACCATCGAGCGCTCGGTGCGGCGCAGCGGACGGGAGATTACGCTGACGCCCATGGAATACAGGGTACTGGAGTACCTGGCGCACCGGCCGCGGGCGGTAGTTTCGAAAACGGAACTATTGGAACACTTGTACGACTACAACTGGGAGAAGTTCAGTAATGTGATTGAGGTGTACATCTCGGGGTTGCGCCGCAAAATTGACGACGGGGCGCCGGTAAAACTGATTCATACTCTGCGCGGGCAGGGATACGCGCTGAGAGCGGGAGAGGGAAAGAGATAAGGTTTCAAGGTTTCAAGGTTTCAAGGTTTCAAGGTTTCAAGGTTTCAGGGTTTCAAGGTTTCAGGGTTTCAAGGTTTCAGGGTTGCAAGGTTTCGAGGTTTCAAGGCTTCAGGACCACGGCGTCATGTGAGGGTGCTTCAGCCCCGAAGCATCTCGCGTGCAGCGTGACAACGTTCAAAGGCCGTCGCACTTTTGAAACCTCTGAAACTTTGAAACCTGCGAAATCTGGGCTCTTAGGCAGCAATCGTCCGCATGCTATGAAACGCCTTTCACTAACTGGCCGGCTTACCGCGGTTGTTGTAGGCGCGCAGCTCATGCTGGCGGTGGGCCTGGTGCTTGTGGGCATCACCTTCGCGCGGCGCCAACTGTTGGCCGCCTTCGACATGAGCCTGCAGGGCAAGGCGCGCGCCATCGCCGCGCTGGTCTACTATCCTCCGGAGGGCAAGCCGGGGCTGCTGCTAGACGCAGACGAAGCGCCGCCTCCGTTCGATGCCCTCCACCCCGACATTTACCAGGTGACAAGCGCGATCCGGAAATTCGAAGCGCACTCGACGAATTTCGACGCGACATTTCTGCGCGGCGAACCGGCGCGCGGTGAATACTGGAATTTCACATCGCAGGGAGTGCCCTATCGCGGCCTGATTCTGCGTAACGTGTCCATTCGCGATTCCGAGACCGACAAACTGGACACCGACGTTAGCGTGGACGTCTTCTACGCCGCGCCCATACTCGACATTACGCGCCGCGCCAACGAGGTCGGCCTGATGGTGGGCGGGGCCAGCCTGCTGCTGCTGGCGCTCACCGGTCTGCTGGCCGCTTGGGCGATACGCCGGGGGCTGTGGCCGCTACGCGACCTGGCGGGAGAAGCCGCCGGCATTTCGGTGAAGAACTGGGATTTCCGCCCGCCACAAACCGCCTTGGACGCACCCGAACTGGCGCCGCTGGCGCAGGCCATCGAGACCGTGCTGGGCAAACTGGAGCTGGCCTTTGTGCAGCAGCGCGAGTTTCTGGC
>DATEGM010000400.1:0-2943 GCA_035280085.1 Terriglobales bacterium | reverse complement strand
CGCTTCAGCGACGTCTTGCCCAAAACGCGCAGCGGCAAAATTATGCGCCGCCTGCTGCGCGAGCTCGCTTCCAGCGGCGAAGTCAAAGGCGACGTCACCACGCTGGAGGATCTGAGCGTGATCGCCAAACTGCGCGGCAGCGAAGAGGGATAGTTTGCCGATATTGTGGCCCTCGCCCGCGTGATAGCCCAGGGCCTCGCCGGGGAAGCGACCACGTTTGTCTGAAACTGTGCAGCCCATAGGCGGAGGTTCAGATCGGGAAGAGTCCTGCTCCGGGAATCGCAACCCTCCACCCCCATACCCTCGTTTTCTTCACTCCCTCAAACTCCATGCGAACATCCACCTAGCGCTGAAATTGTGCGCCAGGGGACAGCCACTCATGGGCAGCATCCCAGATCCCAGCCAGAGCGCGGCCTCGGCCGCCGCCGAATCGCTGCGCAGCGAAGAAATCCAGCGCCAGCTCAAGCAATTGGGCGGGCGTGACCTGCAATTGTGGTCCATCGGAATACTCATCATCGTGGTGCTGGTGGCCGGCTTTGCCGCCGTGGTGGCTCCCAACGTGGCCTGGCGCGGCCTGCCTGGCACCGGCCTGGTGGAATATCGCTATTTGCCGCAGTTATTCTTCGGCCTCATCTGTCTAATTCTGCTGTTCAATATCTATATCGTCACTCAAAAGCGCAGCCTGAACTCCACCCGTGCCTCGCTTATCCGGGAACTGGTATTCAGCGAGCGGCTGGAAAGCTTCACCCTGATTGATCCGCTTACCCAATTGTTGAATCGCCGTTCCCTTGACCAGATCGTGCCCCGGGAAATCGCGCGCGCCAACCGCTCCGGCAGCCATTTGACTTTCGTGCTGGTGGAGGTAGCCGGCTTCAAAGGCCTTAACGACCGCTTAGGCAATATCGCCGGTGATCAGTTGCTGGTTGAGGTGGCGCGCCTGCTGAAGGGCACCTTCCGCGGCTCGGACGCCATTATCCGCTACAGCGGCGACCGCTTCCTCACCATTATGGCCGACACCAACGAGAAGCGGGCCGCTTCCGCCATGCGCCGCCTGATGGATATCGTGGACCGCTGGAACCTCAATACCAAGTCCGGCTGGGAGATGGTGCTCAATTATGGCATCGCGCAATACGCCATCGGGGCCAGCGCTGCGGAGTTGCTCATGGCTGCGGAGCAGAAGTTAGTCCAGCAGCAAGCCAAAGTGGCGCCCAAGCCGGCGCCTCTGGCTGCCGCCGCTGGTGTGTTGTCGAAATGATGTGCTGCGGTCGCGCTCGCTGCGCGCCCTTGAAATTTCTCCTGGGTCCAGGTTCGGTAGAGTTCCATCTCAACGAAGTTGGCAGTATGAAATGCATTAGGCAGTTCGTTCTTCTCCTCCTGGCAATGGCCGGTGCAGGCTGCGCTCACACCAGTAAAATTGCCGCCCGTCTTTATGTTCCCATCCGCTGCATCGAAAAGGTGAGTTGGACCAGGCCTTGCGCCACCATTTCAGAGCATTTGGTCAAGTGCGATGGCGTGATGGTGACCACCAGTTGCGTCTCTTCACGAGCCGTCAAAAGCACGGTAGAGCAGAAGAACATCTCAGGCCCCAACTGACAGGGCTTGTTGTACCTCCACCTTGGCGCCTTAGTGTGTGCTCGTGCGGCCTTGGAGCAAGCTCGTTCGTTGAGTACTGCGGGTGGTCTCTGCCCTGAGTGGCCTGGGTTTCTTGATACTCGAGACTCGAAACTTTGAAACTATGAAACCTTAAAACCTCCCCCTGTGGCTTTCCTCACACCTCCCTGTGACCCCCCTCACTGCCTCTTGGCCCATTTCGGGCCAACATCGAAGGTTGCCAAAACGTTGTGAGGCAAGGAGTGTGCCATGCAAAAGGTGCTCATTCTGGGTGCGGCAGGCCGTGATTTTCATAACTTTAACGTCGTTTTCCGCCATAACCCTGAGTTCCAGGTGGTAGCCTTTACCGCCACCCAGATCCCCGACATTTCCAACCGGCGCTACCCTCCGGAACTGGCCGGCGACCTCTATCCCCAAGGCATTCCCATCGCCGACGAAAAGGAAATGGAGCGCCTCATCTCCGAGCAGGGAATTGACGTGGTGGTCTTCTCCTACAGCGACGTCTCTCACCCGACGCTTATGCACCTGGCCTCGCGTACCGTGGCTGCCGGCTCCGATTTTTGGCTCTTGGGCACAGAGCACACGCAGCTGCGGTCGAGCCTGCCCGTGATCTCCGTCTGCGCCGTGCGCACCGGATGCGGCAAGAGCCCGGTTTCGCGCCGCGTAGCCGCCGAAGTGCGCCGCCTGGGATGGAAGCCGGTGGTCATCCGCCATCCCATGCCGTATGGCGATTTGGCCGAGCAGGCGGTACAGCGTTTTGCGCACCTCGACGACTTGGAACGCCACAAGTGCACCATTGAAGAGCGCGAGGAATACGAGCCCCACATCGTGAATGGCACCGTGGTTTATGCCGGCGTGGACTACGAAGCCATCCTCCGCCAAGCCGAGCAGGAAGGCGACCTCATCCTCTGGGACGGCGGCAATAATGACACGCCTTTTTATTCTTCCGACTTGGAAATCGTGGTTGCCGATCCTCATCGTCCTGGCCACGAACTCAGCTATTACCCAGGCGAGGTCAACCTGCGCCGCGCCCATGTGGTGGTCATCAATAAAGTGGACACCGCCTCCGCTCACAACGTGGATGTCGTGCGCCAGAACGTGCGCCAGCACAATCCCAAGGCCACCATCAGTGAAGCTGCCTGCAAGGTCTCTGTTGCGGCTTCGGAACAGATCAAGGGACGCCGCGTATTGGTGGTAGAGGATGGCCCGACGCTCACTCACGGAGAGATGCCCTACGGCGCCGGCGTCGTCGCAGCCCGGCAGTGGGGAGCGGCTGAACTGATGGACGCTCGCCCCTACGCCGTGGGCTCCATTCGCGGTACCTACGAGCGC
>DATEGM010000399.1:0-2174 GCA_035280085.1 Terriglobales bacterium | reverse complement strand
GTGGTGGGCATCATCCTGATCCGCAAGCTGCGCAGCGAAATCAGCGAGGAGACTGCGCCGGAGCCCATGCGCGCCTCCGATCCGCTGTTTCCGCTCCAGACCTACCACGCCGTCATCGAGCGCCTGAAGGAGCAAGAGAAGCAATTACAGGAAATGCGGCGCGCGGAGAATGAACGCGCCCGCGCCTCAGAGAACATCAGTGCCGCTCTGCTCTCCAATCTGCCCAGCGGCGTGCTGCTGTTCAACCCCAAGTGCCTGGTGCAGCAGGCTAATCCTGCGGCCAAAAACATTCTGGGCTACGCCTCCATGTCAGGCCTGCATGCCCGCGATGTGTTTCGCGGCGCGCGCCTGCTGAACCGTGGCGAGACGGACTCCGCGCCTGCCACTCCAACCACGGTGGTGGAAGCCGCATTGCGCGACGGCACCTCGCTGCGCCGCCTGGAAACCGAATACGCCACGCCCGCCGGAGAAGAGCGGGTTCTGGGACTGACGGTTTCGCCGGTGCTGGCTGCTGATGGCAAGAGCCTGGGCGCCGCCTGCCTCATCAGCGATCTTACCGAAATCAACCGTCTTTCCCGCCAGGTGCGTATGCGCGAGAACCTGGCCTCGCTGGGCGAGATGTCGGCGGGCATCGCGCACGAATTCAAGAATTCATTGGCCACCATCTCCGGCTACGCGCAGATGCTGGCCGGGGAAGAGCACCTGGAAGTGGTGCACGACTTCGCCCGCAAGATCGAAAGCGAAACTGGCAACCTGGCGCGCGTGGTCACCGACTTCCTCGCATTTGCACGTCCCCAGGCGCTGCGCAACGAGCCTGTGCCGCTGCGCGCGGTGCTGGAAAGTTGCGTGCGCGACTGCAGCGTGGATTTGCACGTGGAAGACGTGCCCGCGGACATGGCTCTGATGGGCGATCCCACCGCGCTGCGGCAGGCGTTTTCCAACCTGCTGCGCAACAGCGCCGAAGCCGCGCGCAATGGCACCCGGGTAGAAGTCAAAGTGGCGGCGGCAACTGACGAACACGGCACCCGCCTCACCATCACCGACAACGGCCAGGGCATTCCTCAGGACAAGCTGGGAAAAATATTTATTCCGTTTTTCACCACCAAGGCGCAGGGCACCGGCTTGGGCCTGGCCTTGGTGCATCGCATCGTGACGGAGCACGGCGGCACCATCGCTGTCTCCAGCGGAGATTGGGGAACAACTTTTACGCTGGCATTTCCGGCGCCGGTCCTGGCCAGGGCGGCGCTGGCGGCGGGCTAGAACACGGGCCAATACTCCCCCACGAAATCGGAAGCAAGTAGCCTGAGCACATACGTGCCCGGGAAGGGGAAGATATGAAACGAACCTTCTATCTGTGCAGTGTAGCGGTGATCCTGCTGGCGGGAGTGGCGGCAGCGCAGTCGGTCGCCGATGCGGCGCGGCAGACGCGCAAGCAGAACGCCAATAAACCTGCGGCCAAGGTTTTCACCAACGACGACCTGCCCACCAACGCGCCCATCAGTGTAACCGGGCAACCGCCGGCGACCGACGAGGACGGCGCGAAGACGGCCGATGGAGGCGACTCCGCCAACGCCGGCAAAACAGACGCCGACAAAGCCAAGGCGGACGCCGACAAGGACAAGCCGAAGAGCGACGAAGACAAGAAGACCTTCGCTGAGAAGCGTGATGCCGCCATCCAGCAATGGAAGCAGCGCTTCGCTGCCCAGAAGCAGCAAATCTCCCTTCTGGAGCGCGAAATTGATGTGATGCAGCGCGAGTATCGCCTGCGTGCCGCGGCTTATTACGCCGATGCCGGCAACGCCCTGCGCAACCAGGCTCCCTGGGCCCAGCAGGAGCGCGACTACCGCGAAAAGCTGGACCTGAAGCAGAAGAAGCTGGTTGAGGCCAAGCAGAAGCTGGAAGACATGCAGGACCAGGCGCGGCGGGAGGGCATGCCCAGCTCGGTGGCTGACTGAGGACGATGGACAGCATTCTCCTGGTCGAAGATAAGGACGAGCTGCGTGAAATGCTGACGCATGCGCTGAAGCGCATGGGCTACGAGGTCACGCCCACCGCGCAATTGGCCGACGCGTTGAAGGCGCTGGAGCGCGAGCATTTTTCCGCTGTCCTTACCGACCTGAAGCTGCCCTCCGGCACCGGCATGGACGTGCTGCGCGCGGCGCTTGAGGCGGATT
>DATEGM010000398.1:0-10631 GCA_035280085.1 Terriglobales bacterium | reverse complement strand
CCGAAGGTGCAGTGTGAGCCCAGGAATTTCTGTTCCATCCAGGCGGGCAGCACGCGGCGCACAATGGAGGCGCGGTAGGCGGTCAGCGCGCCCGGGCAGCAGTACACCGTGCCGTAGGAAGATTCCACCGCCCGCATCAAGTCAAACGAAAGGATGTACTGCACGTGCAGCATGCGTGGGATAACGCCACTGCGCCGGTTATAGACCTCCACCTTGCCCGCCACCGCGCCCACCTTGGGATCGCGGAAGGGCCCGGTAATGGCCAGCAGCGCGTTGGGTTCGATTACGCTATCGGAATCCAGCGTAACGATGACTTCGCCCCGCGCTCTCTCGAAGCCCACGGCCAGGGCCGCGCGCTTGCCTTTGTTCCTCGACTGGCGAAACGTGGTCACCATGTGGGGATAGCGGGCGGCCGCGCGCTGGATGTGGAGCCAGGTATCGTCCTTGCTGCCGTCGTCCACCACAAAAATTTCCAGGCGATTGTGCGGATATAGAGCCGTGGCCACCGATTCGATGGACTTCATCACCATCGGCCCTTCGTTGTAAGCAGGAATGACCACGGTGAGCTGTGGCGCCTCTGCCAGGCTGGACGCCGGAAAGGGCCGGTAGCGAAACCAGAAAATGGTGCGAAAAATCAGCAACCCGGCGCCCATCGCCATCCACAGCACGCTGGGCCGGAACATCAGCTTGCCCCAGCGATGGTGCTCGGCAGCCAGCCACACCGGCCGGAACAGAGAGTCATGCAGGCTGGCATACACCAAGAAGGCGAGCCCGCAGATAATAGCGAGGCAGAAAACCCAATCCCAATAACCCCGGGAATCCGTCTGGGAGGCTTGTGAAAAACTGCTGTTTTCTTCGCGTGCTGGCGGCAGTTCTTCGTCCACCACCTGCAAAGGCATCTCTAAGACGCTCATGTAATGAGGGCGCTCCGGTGCAGAACTGGAAATAGACCCATGATTGTACTAAACCGGCAGATCCAAATAAGTTTCTAGATGCAGAGAAGTGGACGGGGGCTGCGAAAACTAATGTAACATGATGCGCTAAGATGCGTCACCTGCGGCAGTGGCGCTCGGGGAACCGCAAAAGTTTACAATTGCCCCCCCGAACCGCCCCATTCTGTTAGCCCCAGCACGTGAAGGTTCGAGTTGTAAACCCAGTTCTAAGTGCAAGTTCCATTGTTCAGGCGCAAAATCTTGCATTCCCTACAAAGGTGATAGAGTATTGGTTTTTGCGGCAACGCCGCTGTCGGCATGAAAATCTCCCAGAAAGGTCTGTACGCTTTACAAGCGCTGATGGTACTGGCTCGACGCTACCGGCAGGGCGCCATCCGCATCCGCGACATCGCGTACGAGGAGAACCTGCCGGAAAAGTTTCTGGAACTGATTCTGCTGGAACTTAAGAACGCGCGCATGGTGGAGAGCGTCCGGGGGGCCAAGGGAGGCTACCAGTTGAAGCGGCCGCCCAACCAGATATTTCTTAGCGAAGTCATTCGCACCATTGACGGGCCACTGGCGCCCTTTGCCGATGGCGCCGGCTTGCAGCAACTGATTGAAAGCGACAAGTCACACCGCCGACTATACAGCGTGTTCATGGACGTGCGGAACGCCGCCGCTCACATCCTGGAGAACACTTCGCTTACCGACATAGCCGGCGATGCCCCTCCGCAACCGCCAGCGAAAAAGAGGGTACGGCCGCGGCAGAGCGCTGAAAACTAACTTGAACAAGGGAGTAGGTAACTGTTTTGTTTGGTAAATGTCTAGCTATTCAATAATATTAGTTGCCATAAGGTCGCAAGAACAATCTAAACCTAAGGCGCGGCGTGCTGGGAGAGAGTAAGACATGGATTTCAGGGTCTCAGTTCTGGGTTTGATTGTTGGCTTTCTGGTAGGCGTAACGGGCACCGGCGGCGGAGCGCTGCTCACGCCATTGCTCATCCTGCTCGGCTGGGCCCCTCCCATGATCGCGGTGGGCACGGACCTGGTTTGGAGCACTCTGACCAAATCTGCCGGGGCCGCGGTGCACTGGCGTCAGCAGACGGTGGACCTGACCATCGTCAAACGGCTGGCGCTGGGCAGCATTCCCGGAGCGCTGGCGGGACTGGCGCTGCTGGCGCGCTTCCATGCCTCCGGCACTCACAACGTGGATCGATTGATACTGCGCATGCTGGGCGTGGCCCTGGTAGTGGTGGCGATAAGCCTGTTTTGGCGAGCTCTGCGCGGCAACGGGCCAGCCTCGAATCCTGTAGGCCCGGCCGATGAGCGCCGGCGTGCCTGGCTTACGACCCTGGCAGGTTTGGTGGTTGGCTTCTTGGTGAGTGTCACATCGGTAGGGAGCGGTAGCCTCATTATCGCCTCTCTGGTCGTCCTGTACCCCGGCACGCCGCTGCGGCGCATGGTGGGGTCCGATATAGTCCACGCGCTGCTGCTGGTCGGAGTCTCCGCCCTGGGTCACCTAGGAATGGGCAGCATCAATACGCGTCTGCTGGGAGCGCTTCTGGTGGGCTCTATCCCGGGAGTCTGGCTGGGCAGCAAAATGACGGCGCGGGTGCCGGAAAAGGCCTTGCGCCCGGTGCTGGGAACCACGCTGTTGCTGCTGGGTTGCAAATTGCTGTAGGCCGTCAGCCTTTCGGGAGGGACAACTATGAACGGCGGCAATCAGCTAAAAGTTTTGTCCCTAATTTCAAGTATTCTAATCGGCATTATAGGGTTTGGCCTGCGTGCGCGAGGCGCAATTCTTCCCGAGGATGCTGCGGATAGCCTGTCTGCGGCCTCGGCCGTCGACGCCATTTCCTTTGGGCACGACGGGCTGTGGTTTACCGACGCGGAAAGCTCGACTCGGTTACAGGTTCACGGCTTTTTGCAAGCCGACGGACGGTTCTTTACCAGCGACCTGAAAGACCACAGGCTCGACAAACTCTTTTTCCGCCGCATACGGCCGATACTCGAGGGCACGTTGTTCAACACTCTCGATTTTCGCTTCATGCCAGATTTCGGCCAAAACAATCCCCAAATCCAGGATGCTTATGTGGAGTTGAAGCTCTTTACGTTCGCTAAGCCCCGCATTGGAAAATTTAAGACGCCCATAGGGCTCGAGGATCTGCGTTCCGACAGCGAATCGTCTTTTTCCGAGCGTTCACTAGCCTCCGACGTGGTTCCTTTGCGCGAGCTCGGGGTCCAAGTGAGTGGCGCAGTGCTGCACCATTTGCTCAACTATGCGGCAGGTTATTTCAACGGAACCCCGGATGGATCCAACGGCAACTTCCAATGGCGCACGAGCAATGAAGGCGTAGCGCGCCTTTTTCTGCAGCCCTTCCTGAGGAGCCGCGCCAAACCGTTACGCGGGCTAGGGGTGGGAGCAGCCGGGTCATTAGCCGATGAGAGCGGCAAGCTCCCCAGCTTCAAAACAGTTGGGCAAAACGCCTTCTTCAAATACTCCGCGAAGGCTGTCGCCGATGGCCAGCACCATCGCGTGTCTCCCCAGGCATGGTATTACTGGGGGCCAGTCGGGGTCATTGGGGAGTACACCATCTCCTCGCAACAGGTGCGCAATGGTAGCTTCGCACATCTCCTAAGCAACCAGGCGTGGCAGATAACGGCATCGTTTATGCTGACTGGCGAGAAGAATAGCTACGCGGGCATGCGGCCACGGCGCGCTTTTGAACCACAAAAAGGTCTGCGCCACCTGGGCGGCTGGGAAGTGGCTGCTCGCTACAGCCAACTGCGCGTGGACAGGAACGCCTTTCCTCTGTTTGCCAGTTCCAAAACAGCCGCAGCCGGCGCAGCCGAATGGGGTGTTGCCCTCAACTGGTACCTGAATCGCTATGCCCGCCTCATGAACGCCTATGAGCACACCAGCTTCCAGATGGCTCTGCCGCAGCTAGCTCCCTGGCACAGCGAGAATGTGGTGATGTCTCGCCTGCAGCTGGCGTTTTGATGCAGTTCTCGGTTGTCAGTTGTCGGTTCTCAGCCTGCGATCGTGAGACGTCTCGATGACACAGCCCTGAGGGCCGGGTGCGATCAGCGAAACTGGGTCTTGGGATCGGTCCCGAGCCGGAACCAGGCACCGCACCGGACGTTCTTCCCGAGCCCGGCCCCGGCGGGCCGCCCTCGATGTGACTTTAGTGACCTGAAAGGGCCTGTGTGGTGTTGTCCGCCCGGACAGCCTCCCCATTGGTCTAATGGACGTTCGTAACTGTCCCGCCCGTTTACTCCCGCGGCCCCCATGTCTAAAGTTAGACAAGGGCACACGCAGACGCGGACGCGATCCGCAGCGCGCTTTGCCACTCAAGGAAGTCTGGCCGGAGTGGGGAATGTTCAACAATACTGACCAAGGTCTTGCCCAATACTCGAGCCGGCGCCGCTTCCCCCGCTTTGAAGTCAACCGGCCGGTTACCGCCATTCTTTACTGGGACGGCTCGCCTCCCGTGCAAATTGCCGGGCGCTGCCACAGCTTGAGCGAAGGCGGCCTGGGAGCCACCATGTCGCAACAGCTCCGCGTAGGCGAGGTGGTCAACCTGGAAGTCGCCAACGGCGTTCGCGTGTATGCCGCGGTGCGCAATCTAAACGGATTTGCCCACGGCTTTGAGTTTGTGCTGGTACGTGACAATCAGCGTGCCGCCATCCTGCGGTTGTGCCGCGCGCGCTTAAGTTAGCGCCACGGTTCAGGCCGGCTTGGATTGCTGGCTCGCAGGCAAGGCAGCCCGATCCACCAGCCAAATCAGACGGCCATTCTGCGGATGGATCAGCTTCGCGGGAAACTCCTCGGCGGGAGCATTGCTGTATAGCACTGATTGCAGGGCCGCAGCCTTTTCCGCGCCGCTCACCAGGAACATCACATTTGCCGCGTTGTTGATCACGGGCGCGCTTAAAGTAAGCCGATAGTGGCCGAACTTTTCTACCCAGTTTGCCGCCACCAGGCGCGAAGCCTCTTGGAGAGCAGCGCTTCCTGGAAACAGCGAGGCTGTGTGCCCGTCCGGCCCCAGGCCCAGCAGCACCAAGTCAAAGCGCGGCAGCTCTTCTGCGTTCAGGCCAAAAAATTCGCGGATGGTGCGCTCGTATTCCTCCGCCACCTGCGCCGCATCGGGGTTCTCGGCCTGCATACGAAATACATGCTGGGGAGGAATTGGCGCATGCGAAAGCAGAGTCTCGCGCACCATGCGGTAGTTGCTGTCTTTGTCGTCGGGAGGCACGTGACGCTCGTCGCCCCAGAAGAAGTAAATTTTGTCCCAGGGCAGATTGCGCGAGGACTGCGCCAGGCGCGAATAGAGCCCCCGCGGTGTCGAGCCTCCGGAGAGGCTGACCGTAAACCGGTCCCGAGCCTGGACCGCATTGCGCGCGACATGCTCAAACTCCGCGGCGGCTGTGCGGCTAAGTTCGGCTGCGTCGGCGACGACCTTAATTTCAGGTTCCATACTAGATGCTAACTACCGGTTTTCCAGCATAGCACTGAACGTGCCGAACTATCGCACGTGCGCTGTGGTGGCACGCCTTAGAGTCACAGATGCGCCGTTCTCGGCGAGGGAAGTCAGCAGCAGCTCTGCCTGCAACCCGCACCCGCGCAAATGATTGCTGACTCGCTCGATCGCTTTGGAGGCCGCAATCTCGGGCTGAAGAAACAACAGCACGGAGGGTCCAGCGCCGCTCAGCACTGCGCCCAATATTCCTTCGCTTCCCGCCAGCTCACGCAGCGCCGGCAAAAGCGGGCACAGCGGGGCCCGATACGGCTGGTGAATGCGGTCCTGCAAGGCCGAGCGCAGCAGGTCAGTCCGGCCCTGCGTGAATGCCGCCAGTAAAAATAGCGCGTTCTGCACGTTGAAGACGGCGTCAGCGCGCGAATACTCGCTCGGCAGGACACGCCGTGCTTCCTCCGTGGACAGCGGGTCGTCCGGTATGGCCAGCAGCAGCGGCCATGGGCAACTGCCGGCGATACGCGCCGCCTGTACGGCCGGGGAACCGTCAGCAGCCGTCGCGTTCCGTGCGATAGCCAGGCCGCCCAGCCAGCACGCGGCGGCGTTATCAGGATGACCTTCGCGCTGGGACGCTTCCGCAATGATCTGCTCGTGGCTCCAGTCCAACCCACCGATGCGCACCGCCAGCGCAATACCCGCCAGGCGCGCCGCCGCCGAGGATCCGCATCCTTTGCCAATTGGAATTTCGTTGATGACTTCCAAGCGTAGCGGCGCAGCTGGCTGGCCCGCCGTCAGTAGAACTTCGCGATAGGTTTTCAGAATGAGATTTTCCGCACCACCGCCACATAAATGGGCATCCCTACCCCGGGCCGAGACGGAATACTCATTAGCCGGCTCGCCGCGCACGCGCAGGTAGAGCGAGAAAGCCAGCGCCGCCGCATCAAAAGCCGGACCCAAATTGGCGGAGGTGGCCGGCAGCACAAGCTGGCCGCTTTCCTGTGCTCTCCCCTTACCCGCCGGCATCGGCCTTCTCCGCTGTTTTCAGCACGCCCAGCACCGCTTCCACGTTCGGCTCGACTTCCAGTGGCGCACGGCGGGAGGCATCCAGGCGCTTCCGTTCTGCTTCGGAAACCTCCGGCAGCAACTCTCGGCGATGGAACTTCAGCGTGTATTCCGGGTCTTTCAGTAAATGCCCGGTCAAGATCAAGACAACACGCTCGTGGCGCTGCACGAATCCCTGCTTCACCAGCTTCTTAAGTCCCGCCAAGGTGACCGCGGAGGCAGGCTCGCAGCCCACGCCATCACGGCCGATCTCCGCCTTGGCCATAGCGATTTCCGCCTCGCTGACCTGTTCGCAGCGCCCGCCGGTGGATTCGAGCACGCGCACCGCCTTCTTCCACGACACGGGATTGCCGATGCGGATGGCCGTCGCCGCCGTTTCCGCCTGGACTGGCACCAGCTCCCTACCCTTTTTTTCCCGCAGGGTGCGCACCAGAGCATTGGCGCCTTCCGCCTGAATCACGCTCAACTTGGGAAGGGAGTGAATCAGCCCCAGGCGGCGCAGTTCCTCCAAACCTTTGCCCAGCGCCGAGCAGTTGCCCAGGTTCCCCCCAGGAACGATGATGTGGTCCGGCAGCTGCCACTCCAGCTGCTCCAGCAGCTCGAAGGCGGCGGTCTTTTGCCCTTCCAGCCGATAAGGATTGATGGAGTTGAGCAGGTAAATGGGATGACGCCGCACCAATTCGGTCAGAATGCGCAAGCAGCCGTCGAAATCAGTCCGCAGCTGGCAGGTGAGGGCGCCATAGTCCAGCGCCTGGGAGAGCTTTCCCCAGGCGATCTTGCCTTCGGGAATCAGCACCAGACTGCGCAGCCCGCCCTGAGCGGCGTAAGCGGCCATGGAGGCCGAAGTGTTGCCGGTGGAGGCGCAGGCGACCCAGGAGAAACCTTCGTGGCGGGCGACCGAGATGGCCACCGTCATGCCCGTGTCTTTGAACGAGCCGGTGGGATTCATGCCCTGGTGCTTGGCCAGAAGCCGGTCTATTCCGGCGGCGCGAGCACAGCCCGGCAACTCGAAAAGCGGCGTGTTGCCCTCGCGCAGCGTGATGGTCCGCCGCGGCTCTGGCAAGTGCGGCAGGAGTTCCCGGAAGCGCCACACCCCGCTGGCATCTTCGGTGCTGCGCGAAAGATTGCGTTCCCACCAGGTTTGCTTCAGTTGAGAAGCCCACGTCGCAGTGCGGGCCTGGTTAGCAGCCCATTCGGGGTAGACCACCTCCAACAGGTCCCCGCAGCGCGGGCAGCGGAATTCGGCGCCGGCGCGCTCGAATTCCGTTCCACACTCGATGCAGCGGAGGGCATGGCTGCCCTTCATCTCCGCGCGCGCTTTGGCCCCGGTTGTCATGCTTCTCGAAGGTTCCGCCGATGAGGTCAGCGGCGCAGGTACTGGTCGGTCTTGCTCAGCCAGTCGGCCCGCGGCGGGGTGAACACGTCCAGGTCTACCGTATCTTCCAGCGCGATAGCCTTGTGCGGCATGTGGGAAGGAATGCAGAGCACTTCCCCGGCGCCCACCACGATTTCGCGGCCGTCAATTTCGAATTTGAGCGCGCCTTCCAGAATGTAAGTTATCTGCTCATTCTCGTGGCTATGCAGCGGCACCACGCAGCCCTTCTTCAGCAGCACGCGGGCCAGCATCACCTTTTCGCCTACCACCATCTGCCGCTGCAGCAGCGGGTTCAAATCTTCCAGTTCCACTGAGTTCCAGGGAATGTACTTGAGCTTGCCGGACTGTCCTTCACTCTTGGGCATGGTTGCCATGCTGAATCCTTGTCTTTGGGTTGACCTGCAGTGTCACGAGTATAAATCGCCCTTGGCGGGCTTGCACGGGCTTAGAGGGAGGGTCGGCCTAAGATCGCATTGTAGCGCGCATAGTAAGCTGGCGGGCCTGCACACGGACAGGTTCGCGGACCTTTGAAACCTGCAAGCGGCGGGCATGGTCCTGCACCCCGTTTGAGCTTTCACTTCTGGGTAGTCGGCTGGGCCGAAGAGAGTTTCTCGATGGTTGCGATCTGCTGGTTCACCTGGGCAACGTCGGGCGCCTTGGGCGCCAGGCGAACATAATTGCGCATGTGCTCCGTCGCCCCCTGCAAATCGTGCTTGCGTGCCAGAATTATGCCCAGCAGATATTCCAGCTTCGGAATGCGGTGCTCAACGTCGGTCTGAATTCCTTGCCGCGCGCTCTTTTCCGCCTCTTCATAATGCCCCAGATAGTAATTGGCCACCGAGCTGTAGTACCACTCGCCGGCGAAACTCAGGGGATTCAGCCGGAGCACCATGCCGGTCTGGTCCAGCACTTCCGGCCACTTCTGCTGCTGAAAGGCAAGACCCGCCAGCAATTGATGCGGAGTGACAAACTGCGGATCGGCGGCCACCGCCTGTTGAAAGGATTGCTGCGCGGCAGCCTCATCCTTCCTTTGCAGCTGCATTCGCCCCAACTCCAGCCATGCAGCGGCGAACTTGGGATAGATCTGCACCGCCTCCTGGAATTTTTTCTCCGCCGCATCCCACTTCTTCTTCTGCTCTTCTTCCCGGCCTTTTTCGAAAGCCTTCTTGGCTTTGGGCGGGGCCATGGCAGTGGTGGCGCTGATGGTAAAGCCCTCCACGTGCGCAAGCCGGTGCAGGACGATGGTCCCCACGTTCATGGATTCGGTTGTGTCCACCGCGGAAAGTTCGAGCGCCTGCGAGGTGAAGCCCGGCAAAACCGCGATCAGTTCGCACTGCTGCAACTCCCGGCGCTGCTGCAAAGCGGTGCGCGGCTGCCCCGGCATGTTGGTGCTGCCGGTGGTGGCCACGTCGTCATTGCCCATGTTGCGCTCTTTGCCGAATTCAAAGCTGAAGTTGCCTTTGCGGTCGGTATAGCCTTCGAAGTGCCGGTCGCCGTTGCACATGCTTTCGATGGTGGCGGCATCAGTCAGCTCGCTGCCATCATCAATCCTCACCTTGCCCGAGAGAAAAAGCGGCATCGGCGTGGCGGAGAGGTTGGGATTGTTCATGATGGGAGGAGTATTTGAGCCGAGATATGAGCCCGGACTGCCTGTCGAGGGCCGGCTGCCGCTTCCAGTACCGCCCGAGGGCCGGCCTTGTGCCATCAGGCTGGCGCTCAGCAAGATTACCCATAGCAAACTGCCGAGGAACTGTGCGGGTCGCATAAGGACCTCCTCGTCCGCGGAGCGGTTAGCCGGTAGGCGCTGTGTGTAGGATAGGATTAACCACGCCCCGAGCTGGTTGGCCTAATATACACCTTATCCCCGTACGGCGTTGTGAGGCTAAATAGAGACCGCCGCAGTAAGGCCAGGATACGGGAAAGTGGAAACTTTCCTACCTCCGAGGCATCATGGATGTATGCGGGTATGGTTTCCTAAGCTCCTGATTCTGGGCTGTATTGTCTGGTCAAGCCTGGCCGGGGCCCAGAAGGCTGTGCCCTCTCCCGCCCAGGTGGCGCAGGCGGAGGCACAGGCCGAAGCCTATCGCGCCCGCAACGGGGTAGATCCCCAGTTGCTGCAGTTCATGGCGGAAATTGCCCGCGCCAAGCTGGACTTGGCACAGGTTACGGCGGCCCAAGACTACGCGCGGCAGACAGAGCAGTTGTGCCGCCAGCAGCTTGCTCATCGCGCTCTGGATGCCGAACCGCGCTTGCCGCTGGCTCTGGGCGGAGCCCTAGAGGTGCAAGCTCAGGCTTTGGCGAAAAATGGCAATCGCGGAGCCGCGCTCACGTTGCTGCGGCAGGCCCTCCGCCAGTACGGTACGACATCGTTGCAGGCCCGCCTGCAGAAGAACCTCAACCTGCTGACGCTGCAAGGCCGGCCCGCTCCTCCGCTGGTAGAGACTCAATACATCGGGCCCAAACCTCCCTTGCTCAGCGCCTTGCGCGGCCGACCGGTGCTGCTTTTCTTCTGGGCTCACTGGTGTGCCGACTGCAAGCACGAAGAGCCGGTCATCAGCCGATTGGAGAACGAATACGGCCCCAAGGGCCTGGTGCTTCTGGGGCCAACTCAGCGCTACGGTTACGCCGCTTATGGCGAACCCGCCAGCCCGCAGGCCGAGCTGCAATACATTGACAGCGTGCGCCGCCAGTACTACTCGGATTTGAGCGCCATGCCGGTGCCGGTCAGCAAGCTGAATTTTGATCGCTATGGCGCCAGCACCACGCCCACGCTGGTGCTCATCAATC
>DATEGM010000397.1:0-4299 GCA_035280085.1 Terriglobales bacterium | reverse complement strand
AAAGGCAAAATCGCAGATGCCAACTTAGATCTTTAGGGAGCGGCGCCACTTGGCATGTAACCACATGAGGATTCCGAGGGCACAAATCTCCAGCGGCCCGGGCTGGGTAACGCTGAAATTCCAGAGAGTATTCACATTCTGGGTCGCAACCCAGACGGCCCAGATAATGCCCCCGGCGGCCGCCAGGCTGCCCAGGCGTTCTTCATTTTTAATGCGCATGACGATGGTTATGTTAGCGAGACAGGGTGGTGTAGGGAAAATTACGGATGTGCTATGCCATATGGCCCATTCGTGCCTGTTTTGGTTTGCGAACGCCGCAAATGGCTCGCCGGTAGTCACATCGAGGAGAATACGTCATTTTCCAAATAACTTCTGGCGCAAGTCAGGCCAGTATTCCTTCATAATATTGAAGGCGGTGTCGAGGCCGAGTTGCTGACCCCACTTGTTAGCCGTGTTAGCAAGCGAACGTTCCTCAGCCGGATAGTAAAGGTTGGAAATGCCAGCAGCGACGGCGTTACCTCCAATTTCGGAAAAATTGAAGTGCTGCCGCCCATCATCACCCAGGGTAACCACTTCCCTGCTCGCAGCGTATCCGGCCCGCTTCCAGAAGCCTCCCTTGCCCCGGGGGAAGTAGCGCGGGTCCTGGTGCAGCATAATGGGGAAGAGCGCCTCAGTCATCATGTTGCCGACGGCCTGATCGGCAAAAGCGCCGCCGAAATATTCCGCGAATCCCGCAGCTCCGTCCTCAAATTGAGGGTACTGCCTCTGCAGCATGGAGTTGCCGGCAAACACTCCCGCCACCAGGAATGCTGAAGGATCAAAGGAATCGTCCAGCGCAACTTTGAATTTTTGGTGCGGCGTTAGAGGTTTGAAAACCCCGCCGTTTTCATCCTCGCGATAGTTAGGAATGACCCAGAAGATGCGGTGTGCGCTGCGCACCTGCGCGGGTTTGGCAGGAGCAGGCGGGCTGGATTGTGCCTGCGCCGGTTGTGGGGCATCGGGAAGCGGCTGGGGCGACGGCGATTGCTGGGCCTGGGCCAGCTGTGCCAACGCCAGGAGACACACTGCCGCGGCATAGCACTTCACAATGGACATGGATGCTTAGATTCTCTTGGCGGGCCCGAGGTCACACGAAGTGTCCAAAGTATTTGTCTACCAGGTCTTACGGATGCGGGTATCGAACGCAAAGCCGCCGTTCTGGTCGCGGGTGCCGCTGAACGACAGCCTGGGTGAGACCTTGTACTGGAGCTGGATCACCTGGTCCTGCGTGGTCGTGACATCGGTGGAAAAAGTCATGAATAAATTGCCCGTGACCCGCTGCTGAATGGTGATGCGGGCGCCCTTATTGGCCGTTCCTGAGCTGCCCGCCCCTCCCAGCACAGGATCCACCGAGAGTTGCGAGATGCCGGCCACCTTGGCCACCCGGCTGGTTACCTGGCCGGTGACCTGCGAAGCCACCACCGATTCCGCGCCCAGCGTGCCCGGCGTGGGATTGGCAGCGGCGGCTTCGGTGGTCTGCCCAAAAGCCAGAAGATGGATGATGTCCGCAGGCGGCAGCGCCGGCACCGCAGAGTAGTTTGTATGCATCTGGTCCACTGGGCCTTCGAAGCGCAAGTATATCTGGTACTGCTGGATGGTGGTGTTGGCAGAGACGTTCAGCACCGGCTCAGTGCGCATGGGATTGGCGAACTGAATGGTGCCGCCCTCCAGGATGTAACGGTTGCCCATGAAGATGAGATCGCCGCCGTTGATATTCACGCGCCCCAGGATCACGGGATCCGCGGCTGTGCCCCGCAGTTGCAGGTTGGCAGCCGCCTGCAGACTCAGCTCCCGGCTTACGAGGTTCACTCCGGTAGTGGATTGCGCCGCCACATTGAGGCGCAGGTTCTGCGCGAAGCTGCCGGCGGGCGGCGGCGCGGATTCTGTGCCGGTGAATTGGGCGAGGAAATTGGTCAAATCGAAATCAGGGGTGAAGGAGAGCTCGTTCACCTGCACGCGTCCACCCAGCAGCGCCGCCTCGCGCGTTCCCGTCAAGGTAAGGTTCAGGTCCAGGCCTTCGCGGATGCCTTGGGGATAAAGCAGGCGCATGTCTTTGGCCGCCATGGCCAGGTCGAAGCGCAACGAAGGACGATAGATCAGCCCGCCGGAGGCGTTCACCGTGCCGCCTCCCACGGTGCCCTGAAAATGCGTAATGTCCAGGCGATCGCGGGTAAGGGTGAGCGTCCCGTTGCCGTTCTGCAATCCAATAGGCGCGCTGCCGGAAGCCAGACTGGCATTGACGATCTGCACCTGGCCCTGGATGTTGGGATTGGACCGAGCACCATAGGAATTGATGTTGAGGCGGACTTCTCCGGAGCTGGTGATGTCGGGAGAAAACAGCTGCGCAATCTGCAGATTGATATTGCCCAGCAGCAGCATGGAGGCCGGGGCCGCGCTGTTGGTCGGAATCGTGGCCTGCATTTGCAGGTTAGTGTCGGTGCCGCGGATGGTGGCGCGCTGCAGCGCCAGCACGCCATTCACAAAATCAACGTGGATAGGGCTGGCGGCACCCAGGCGAATCGTATTCTTATAGTTCACCTGCAGCACAGGGATGGTGGCGTGCGCGTTCAGCGCGGAGCGGTTCTTCAGCGGTCCCTGAAGTGTAGCGTGCAGTTCGGTTTCACCTGACATGTCGGCCGCCTGCGCCGGAGCATACAGGGCTAAGATCGGCTGCAGCGCCACCCTGCTGGTATCAATAGCGGCCGTGGTGTAGTAGGCGCCGGTCAACTCCATGCGGGCATGTGCGCGGATCGCCGTGCCCACTACCTGTGAATTCATGGCTACGGTGGCCATGTGATTGGCTACGTTCGTCTGCACCAGCAGGGAGTTGATGGTCTGATTCCGCATTGTCAGTTGCGGCACTTGCAGGGTAGCCGTCAACTGCGGATTGTGGAAGCTTCCCTGCCCGCTGGCGGTCAGGTTCACCACACCTGATATGGGCAGGTTGCGGGCCTTTACTTCCTGAAGTTGCGCCAATTGGATACCAACGGCGCGCAGTTGCGTAGCGTAGGTTTCCTGCCGCGGGTTGACGGTGAAAGTGGCCTGCGCTCCTCCCGCCCGCGGCAACTGCAGTCCGAGGCTTCCCTGCACCTGCGTGCCGTTGCCGTGAAACTGCAGAGTGGCCGACTGCAGAGGCTGGCCTTCGACCTGGGCCTTGGTCAGCTTGACGGCGCCTTGCCCCGTGGGGCTGAGCTCCGAACCGTGCAGCGAAACGTTGAAGGAGAGAGTCCCAAATGCAGGCAGCTGCTTCCCTGCCGTGCGTTCCAGATTTTCCAAGTCGAGTTGCGAGCCGTTGAGGGTCATCAGCAGCGGGCTGGCCGAAGTGAACTTCCACTGCTTAAGACCAACGGTCATATCTAAACCGATGCGGCCCTTAGGAACCGCCTGCAGCACCGCGTTCTGCAGGCTGGCCCGCGAGGGGCTGGCGGTTACGTTCGCCCGTAAGGAGCGCCAGTCGCCTCCGTTCACCCGCAGGTTGCTTGCCGTCAGCAATCCCTGCAGCTGCGGCCGGGCAGTGGAGCCGCGTACTGTTCCTGTGAAGCCGGCTTGCCCGTAAAGATTCAGGCCCTGGGTTGAGCTGGCGGGGAGAAAGCTTTGCAGTTCGTGCAAATTGCTGGAGATGAAGCGGACATTCAGCGCGGAGGCGGTGCTTAGTATTCCGTTCAGCGAAACCGAAGTCTCCGGTGTGCGAATGAAGCTCGGCGCCAGAGCCAGGCGCTTGTTGGTAGCGGTATAGCGGGCCTGGAACTGACTGCTCAGCGGCACACGTCCGCCCCCGCCCGCAGGCTGGAAGCTGCCCTGGACATTCGCCGCGATGTTGGCGGTCAAATTATTCAGGGTCTTGCCCCAGGCGGCGTTCAAGTTCGCATTCGCAGCGCCCGCAAGCTTAAGGTTCTTGACCGACGAAGAATTGCTCATCGTGCTCAGCGCAGCCAGCGAAACCTGGCGCAACGCCGCCTGCACACGCGTGTGGCTGGCACCGGTTATATTCGCCATGCTGGCGTTGCCCGTGAGTTGGCCACCGAGCAGCACGCCACCAAGATTGGTCACGTACAAATTGCCCTTGTCGAGCCGATAGTCGGCGCGCAAATCGCGCAGCTCGCCACGAATGCTGCCGCTGGTGACGCGCAGCACGGCGCTGCTTAGCCGGCCCTGCAGCGTGGCCGTTTCCAGCATGGGCCGGTTCGGCTGGCTCTGATATTGCATGCCACCTGCCAGGTGGATATCGCCAGCCGGCAGCGAGGGATTTTTCAGGATGCG
>DATEGM010000396.1:0-6409 GCA_035280085.1 Terriglobales bacterium | reverse complement strand
CCGCCCGGGCCCAAAATCTTTTCCGGATCAGACAGCCGGATGATCTCATGGAACTGCAGCAGGTCAATGTGGTCAGTCTGCAGGCGCTTCAGCGACTCATCAATCTGCTGCGCGGCCGTTTTCTGGTCCCGTCCGTCAATTTTGGTCATGAGGAAGGCCTTCTGCCGGTAACCGTTCTGCAGCGCCTTACCCATGCGCACTTCGCTCTCGCCGTCGTTGTAGTCCCAGCAGTTATCCATGAAGTTGATGCCCTGATCGAGCGCGGTGCGAATGATGCGAATGCTCTCGCTGGCATCCTGCTGCATGCCGATGTGGTAGCCGCCCAGTCCGACAATGGAAACCTTTTCGCCCGTGCGGCCCAAAGTTCGGTATTGCATCTCGCCACTCCTTTCGGCGAACAGCGACTGGGAAACTCCGGAAGAAACCAGGGCGGTGGTGAGGCTCAGCTTGACGAACTCGCGGCGATCCATGCTGTCTTTCTACCCTGCGCCGGTATTTATTCCCGGCTCTACGCGGCGCTGATGTTCTCGGCGGGGGCCGATTCACTCGGCTTGGTCTTTTGCCAGGTGTAGTAGATGCGGTGGATAACGGTAATGTTGGAGAAAACCGCCAGCACCCAGAGCACGGGCGCCATGTGGTTGAAGACGGCGCCGATGATCACCAGCACCAGCCGCTCCGGCCTTTCCAGAAAGCCTACCCGGCAGGAGCCAATGAGCGATTCCGCCCGCGCACGGGTGTAGCTCACCATCACTGAGCCGGTCATCACCACCGCCACCAACACCACGTAGAAGAAGCGGTTGGCGCGCGCATAGTAGACCAGCAGGCCGAAGAATATGGCCACGTCGCTGTAGCGATCTACCACGGAATCGAAGAAGCCGCCAAAGCGCGTCACCCGGTTGCTGGCGCGCGCCACGCGCCCGTCCACCAGGTCCATAAAGCCGGCGGCGAACACCACCAGCCCGGCGTAGAAAAACATGGCCCGCTGGTTGGCGCCGCTGGCGTATCCGAAGAAGCAGGCTGCGATGAGATTAATCACCAGCCCCAGGAACGTGAGCACGTTGGGGCTGATGCGGGCGATGGCCATGTAGCGCACAATGGCCGTCAGCAGTACGCGGCAGCCGCGTCCGAAAGCGCCCGTCCAGCTCATCGCGCCTCGTCGTGAATGGTGGTCAGGCTCAGGATCTCCAGTTCGCGTTTCCCCGTGGGCGTTGTGACCTGGGTGGTGTCGCCGACCTTCTTGTTCAGCAGGGCCCGGCCGATGGGCGACGTGGTGGAAATCTTGCCCTGGGAAACGTCCGACTCTTCACTGGTCACCAGTTCGTACTCGATCTCCTCTTCCTTGGTGGAGTCGTAGACTTTCACCTTGGAGCCCAGCCCCGCCTTGTCCTTGGGGATGTTGTTCATGTTTATCAGTGATAGGTCGGCCATGCGCTTCTTGAGTTGGCCCAGGCGGGCGCGGACATACTCCTGGCGCTGCTTAGCCATGTGATACTCGGCATTTTCGCTGAGGTCGCCGAGCGCCACGGCCTTTTTCAGTTCCTTGGGAAGGTCGTGACTGAGTTCATACTCCAGGGTTTCAATCTCTTCCTGGAGTTTGCGCTTGATGTGCTCCGGCATAACTGGCAGCAGCGATTATAACGCGGGCCAAGGCGGCTTGGCGTGCAAGCCTAAGAGGTTCGACTTTTAATCAAAAGACGAGCTAACCGATAGACCCAAAAGGGGAACAATGAACAGTCAAAAACGTTCTCTGGAGGTGTTCTTCCCTTCAAGAGAGCGGCTTGCATGTCGCAAGTGAGCCTCCACACTGGCGCTCCAAACTCAACCTGGAATTGACGTTTTAGGTACCGCTAGCTATAATCAACTAGGTAGTTCCTCTGGCTAAGCCTGCCCTCGCGGGTGCCCTTCATGATGATCAGTGAAGCCTTCCACATCGGTGACAAAGTCGTCTATCCCAATCACGGCGTAGGAATTATCGAGCAGATCAGCAGCCGGACCATTGGCGCGACCGTGGAGAAGTTCTACCTGCTCAAGATTAAGTCCAGCAGTCTCAAGGTGATGGTGCCCTTCAGCAACGTTAATACGGTGGGCCTCAGGCGGGTGGTGCGCAATGGGGAAATCCAGAAAATACTGGACTTCCTCAATGATGGGGAATGCAACAACAACGCCGATTGGAAGTACCGCTTCAAAGAGAACTCTGAACGCATGCGTACCGGCTCACTGCTGGATGTGGCCGCCGTCCTCAAGAGCCTGCTGGTTCTGAACCAGACCAAGCCTTTGTCCTTTCGGGAGAAGAAGATGCTGGAACGGGCCCGTTATCTGCTTATCAGCGAGCTCTCCTTGGCCAAAAACCAGGACGAAGAGCAGGTTGAGCAGCTGCTGAACAAGGCCTTGTCCAAGTCCAAGCTGCGCTTTCCAGAAGCTGCCCCGGTAGAAGCCTGAGTCCCTGTTCCAGCTCTGCCCTGATTACCTGACTGTCCTGCCTTGCCGAGCAACTTCCGTCCCGGGAACCGTCCTGGGTTTTCATCCTGTGCTCCGGAACGCGCAAACTTAACCCGCATAGGCTCATCCAAGTTAGTGGCTATGATACCGGGAATTCTCCACATCATTCGCATGGGCCAGACGCGGGATAAGTACGAGCGCCTGATCGCCGATTATCAGATTACCTACAACGTCTCCAGCGGCAATTCCTTTTACCGCACCGTTCGCGGCGAAGAAGAACTCGACGAGTTCCTGAGCCACCACGCTGTGGTTCCAACCGGCGAACGGGAACGGGCCCTGGCGGACTTGCGCGATCATGGCAATGCAACTATCACGGGGGTGGATATTCCGCTGAAGGAGACCGCGCCCCTGGGTATGGTCCAGGATTCCAGCGACTACTGAGTGGCTTTCGACCGGCAGCCCGGCATGTACCAGGGTTCAGTGTTCCGCAGACGAAAGCCGGTTTCGGAGTTCGCTGCTCCAGTTGAGCACCACGTGGATGCGAGTGGGGCCCGCCGCCCGTTGATTTTCGATGATCACAAACGTTTTGCCATCAGGCGTAACGTCATAGATCGGGCCGGAACTTGTGGCTCCAGGTTGAATTGTCATCAACTGGCGCGGCTTGCCAGGCGCCAATTTCGGCTTGGTCGCAACGCTTACCTGCATGATTCGATCGCCATTCACGTAATACAGTCCCTTGCCGTCGCGCGCCCACACTGGCTCGGTTCCACCGTGGCTGGAGACGATGGTTTTTTCGCCGGGACCGGGGAACCGTTGAACGTAAACCTGGAATTGTCCCGTCTCATCGGAAGCATAGGCCAGCCAGCGTCCGTCAGGCGAGAAGGCGGGTGTCCGTTCGTTGAAGGGCGTCTGCAGATAAGCATAAGGCTTGCCCTTCCATGGAAGCATCCAGATTTCCCATCTGTCATCTGGTTCTGCTTGCTCCGAAGCAATCAACTTTCCGTCCGCAGACCACGAGTTCAGGTGGAAGTGGCGTTGCACTTCTACAAACGGCTGTTCTCCAGTGCTTCCATTCCGTAGGACCCAGAATGCTTTCTTTCGGCTGTTGGAGGCATACGCGATCCGCTGTCCGTCGGGCGACCAAACCGGCGTCTCATTTTCTCCCTGGGAGAAAGTCATCCGCCGCATCGTCTGGCGCTCCAGGTCATAAACCCAGATTTCCGAGGCGGGTGAGCCAATCGTGATCGCCATCTGCCGTCCGTCGGGTGCCATACGTGGCGACTGGTAAACATCAGGCTTTAGGACCAGCGCTTGCGACTTGCCGCCTCTATCCCTCCACATGAGGTTGCTCTCAAAGGTAAGCAGCCCATCGCTGAGATATGTGAGAGTGCCGGTGTTGGACATATCGAACAGGCCAAAACCTCTCTCCGACATGTCTTCCAGGTTTTCGAGCACGACTCTTGGCGTCCCCCGGATTTTCAGCTGGCCAAGATCGAATTCCGCCGCCAAGAGTTGCCCTTGCCGGACGAAGAC
The DNA here is from genome assembly GCA_035280085.1 of Terriglobales bacterium. Classification (GTDB taxonomy): domain Bacteria; phylum Acidobacteriota; class Terriglobia; order Terriglobales; family Acidobacteriaceae; genus JAICWP01. The sequence continues at coordinate 2,437 of DATEGM010000396.1, read as the reverse complement.
CAAATAGCCGGGGGGGACAAAGTGCGCATCTCTGCCTCCTTCAACCAAGGTTTGTTGGGCCCCGGTATCCGTCCGCACAGCCATGATTCGCGGGAAGTCGCTACCGCCGCCCCAGGCAGTCAACAGAACTGCCTTACGGCCCGGCAGGCCCTGAGGCCAAATTCCGGTTACTTCATCCTTTTTCAGCCCAGCCGTCGCCAGTAGTTGCGGGGAACCACCTCCGGCGGGAACCTTCATCAGGTTCCATGCCTCCGAGGTGCTGGGTTGCGCAAAGTAAATGTTCTCGTCAGAGCTCCAGGTTGCGCCGATATTGCCGGGAGCCCAGCATATTGTCACGGGCGCGCCTCCGGAGATCGCCACCTTCCTGAGCTCCCCGCCCGCGGAGAATCCGAGCCACTGACTGTCCGGCGAAAAGAACGGATCATTTGCCGCCTTGGTCCCTGGGATTGGCTTGGCCGCCACAAAATTCATCGCCCTCAAATATAGCCTTGTCCCATCAGGACCCTTCGCTCGAAACACAATATGCGATCCATCGGGAGAAATAGCCAGCGAGCGCGATAGCGCTTCCGCAGCCAGTGAGTGGCCCTCCGGCGGCAGGATGTCGAACTCAACACTGGCCTGGGGGATTGCAGTGCGCCCCTTTAAGAACAAACTCTTTGTCCCGTAACCCAGGGCGAACAAGAGCAGGCAAAGGCCGAAATAGCTAACTGGCCGCCCCCAAGAGTGCCGTGCGTCTGCGGTCGAAGGGGCGGGGGTAGCACTGGCCTTCGAGGCTTCGGTCGGCTGAGGGCTTGTGCTCTCCACCGGGCAGATGAAACGGTAGCCATGGCGGGGTAGGGTTTCAATGAAACGAGGAGTGTCAGCCGAGTCGTCCAACACTTCCCGCAGGCGCTTGACCGCTGCGTTGACGCCATGGTCAAAATCGACAAAGGTATCGGCCGGCCATAGCCGTTGGCGCAGCTCCTCGCGCGCCACCACCTCTCCCGGATGTTGCACCAGGATGCTGAGCACCCGAAACGGCTGCTCTCCTACGCGCAACTTGATGCCATGCCGGCGCAGTTCCCCGCTACAGGGATTCATCTCGAAGGAGGCGAAGCGTACCAAATTGGTGGTGGGTGACATCTTGTCCCACCCCCCGAAGGAGCGAACTAGCACCGGGCCGTCAGTGAAGGAGGAATGCTCACCCGGCGGCGCAGCGTGATGTCAACACTTGACATCCGCCGCTCATAACCTAATTTATCCCGGCGTGTCTACAAGGACACAGGAATTTGCAGTAGTTATGATCCGCACGTTCCATTTTGGGAGCGAAGGTTGGAGAAGATCTGCAACGTCGCTTATCTGTTTACACACGGGACGCCAAAGCGTTCCGGCTCTTTGGCTTGGTTGAGTACCCACATTTCACTCAGTTTTCATCTGGCGTGCATTGCAAGAGTTCTTTGGCTGCCGCATCGTGACCCCATCAACGTGGAATTCTCTGGGCAAACCAGGAAGGAGGGCTTATGAGATCCCGTTTGGTTATTATGGCAGTGCTTTCCGTGCTGCTGGCGACGCCCCTAGTAGCGCAGAGCAGTTGGACTACCGTCGCCAAATTCGATGCGCCTTTTGAGTTTTTCGTGAGCGGCACGATGCTTCCCCCGGGTCACTATGCTGTTCAGACGTACGGCACGAAGTCGCTCTTGATTCAGAACATTGCTACGCACCAGTCTGCGATAGCGATGACCCACGACATAATGCTGCCCCCCTATACGACGCAGGACACCACTAACGTCACTTTTGCCCTGGACAATCAGACGCAGGTGCTGCATCAAATCCGCCTTTACGGTGACGATCACACCCATGACTTAGTTCACGGGAGAAACGTGACAGAGCTGTCCCCAAACCGGTAAAGCTGGCTGCTGGGAACGATTCGGGGGCATTGAAACATCATAGTTTTCACTTGCCCCCGACTTTTCTTGACCCGGCAGCTTCGATCCTGAGGCATTGATACGTCGAGAATTTGTATATTGCGCTTGTGAATTGAGACGTCCTCTCTCCTAAGTTCTTATAATCCTTACGTGTACTCCGACGACTCCAGCCCACCTCTTTCTTCTAGCCGCATTCTCGCGTTGGATGTAGGCTCGAAAACCATCGGGAGAGCTGTTTCCGACCCCTTAGGCATCACCGCCCAAGGCCTGGAAACTATTCGGCGTAAGAACAAACGCACTGATTTTGAACAACTTGCGCGTACTATCGCCGAGTATGATGTGCGGGAAATCGTGGTTGGCTATCCCCTGCACATGAGCGGTGCTGCCGGCGTGCAATCGTTGAAAATGAAGGAGTTCGCCGAGGAACTGCGCCAGCGCTTCAGCCTGCCTGTGCACTTGTGGGATGAGCGCCTCACCTCGGCGCAGGCCAATCGGGTACTGCGTGAGACCGAAATGAGCATCCGCCGCCGCGC
>DATEGM010000395.1:0-18762 GCA_035280085.1 Terriglobales bacterium | reverse complement strand
CAACCTTACTATTGATAATCTCACCCTGGACACCAATCGCGACGGCATTGACCTTGATTGTTGCCGCAACGTTCGGGTTTCGAACTGCGCTGTTAACTCACCGTTCGATGATGCCATCTGCCCCAAGAGTTCCTACGCCCTCGGCCATGTCCGCACCACCGAGAACATCACCATCACCAATTGCTATGTGAGCGGTTGTTACGAGATAGGATCGGTGCTCGATGGCACATTTAAGAAGTACCCGCCGGAGGCTCGCTTGCCGCGCACTGGGCGCATTAAATTCGGCACCGAATCCAACGGCGGCTTCAAAAACATCACAGTCTCCAACTGCGTCTTTGAAGGCTGCAACGGCATTGCCCTGGAAAGCGTGGACGGCGCCCTGCTGGAGGAAGTTGTTTTCAGCGACATCACCATGCGCGACATCTTTCAGGCGCCCATCTTTCTGCGCCTGGGCAGCCGCATGCGCGGGCCGAAGGGACGAGCGGTGGGGCAAGTCCGGCGAATCATTCTGAGCAACATCGTCAGCTACAACGCCAATTCACGGTTTGCTGCCATCATTAGCGGCATTCCTGGCCACTCCATAGAAGACGTTAAGATCAGTGATGTTTATCTCCACCACCGCGGAGGGGGCTCTCGCGCCATGGCAGACCTGCGGCCGCGGGAACTCGAACACGATTATCCCGAGCCGGACATGTTTGGTCCCATGCCGGCGCACGGATTCTTTATCCGTCACGCCAAAAATCTTGAACTGACTAATGTGGAGATCGCCTGTGAGCAACCTGACGCCCGGCCGGCCTTTATACTCGAAGATGTTCAGGGCGCCGATTGCTTTCGCCTTAAGGCTCCAGTGGGCTCTCCCGGACCAGTGTTCGCGCTGAATGGCATCTCTGATTTTCGCGCTCTCGCCTGCCGCGGAATTAAAGACGTGGAACTTCGGCAGGCCCAGCGCACTGTCCTGGGATGACTTAGGCGCATTTGCTGTGCCCCTTCGCACAGAATAAAATCCGTGCAATTCTTCGGCTCGCTCATAAGGCAGGTCATCATGCTTTTAAGGGCATCTCGGGTCGCCCTGGTGTTTGCGTTATCTGCTGTCAGCACCTTCGGCGCAGCTCCATGTGCCATCGCGCAAAGCTCTTTGGCGGCAATCTCCGTCGAAACCAAGACGCCTGGCCGGCAAATTCCCAAACACTTCGTCGGCTTTAGCCTGGAGGTCTCCACCGCCGGCCAGGGCCTCGCTCGCTTCGCTCAGGGCGGAGGTAATGCGCCTCCACGCGCCGTGTATGCCCTGGGAACTCCCGGTGCGCCTAATCAGGGCTTTTTCCAATTAATGCGCAACTTGGGCCCCGGCATCCTTCGCCTGGGCGGCAACAGCCAGGACAACACCTGCTGGAAGCCCGCCTCTGCTCCCCATCGCGACCGCTGCCAGGGCGAACTGACCACCACGGATTTCCGCTTATATTCTGAAGCCGCGAAAGCCACCGGGTGGCGCTTGATCGTCGGCCTTAATCTCAAGCAGAATTCCAGTCCATGGGCGCTTAGCGAAGTTACCCAGGGAATCGCCAGAGAACTCACTCCGCAGCAGGTCTTAGGACTCGACCTGGGCAATGAACCTGATCTTTTCGGCGAACCCGAGCGGCCCAAGTCCTACTCAATCGCCGATCTGATAAAGGATTTTCGCGCCTACTCCAGCACGTTCCAAGCGAATACCATAGCCCGCCATTATCCCGTGATTGGCCCAGCTGTCTGCTGCCGCTGGCGCAACGCGCAGGATCTTGGCGCCTTCCTGGATGGAGTCGGAGCCTCTACACTTAAGCTGGCCACGGTCCATGAGTACGCCAGAACCGTGTGTGATGGCCGCCGCGTTTCGGTCGAGGAACTGCTGGCTCCCGACTTGATGACTCGTTTCAACGATGCCGCCCGTACCTGGGTTGCAGCCGCCCAGCAGCGAAAGCTACCCATTGCCCTAGCGGAGACGAACTCCGCCTCCTGTGGCGGCATGCCCGGCGTCAGTAATGCGTTTGCTTCCACTCTTTGGGGGCTGGACTGGCTTTTTTCGGCCGCGGAAGACGGTTTAACCGGAGTCAACCTCCACATCAGCTATCGCCCCGGCGGCAGTTCCTATAATCCCGTTGATACCTATGCCGAGCCGGGCAGCTCCAAGACCTATAAAAACGTCGCTGAACCCCTCTACTATGCGATGTATCTGTTTGCCCACAGCGCTTCCGGCAACCATCTTTTGCCCGCAAGTGCGCAGACCAGTGCAAACGTCCGTGCATATGCCACCACCGCCTGCTCGAACTGCGCCGTGAATGTCGTGGTCCTTAACAAGGATTCTTCCGCTTCTGGTACGGTGCGCGTCCATCTTGACCGGAGGGCGGGCGTGGGAAGCCTTCTTCTGCTCAACGCGCCCCGCCTCGACTCCCTATCGCCCGAAGTGACCTACGGCGGGATGCGCTTCGATTCCAACGGCCGCATTGCGCCACCGCACACCGCGGAGGTACGGCCTGATTCGCATGGGGATTACCAGTTTGACCTTCCCCGTGCCGCTGCCGCTCTGTTGACCATCTCTCCCAAAAACGCAAAATAACAAGCCACTTACACCGTATAACCCAGTTCATGTCATGCTGAGAGAGCGCACCCGAGCCTGGCGAGAGGCGCGACCGAAGCACCTATGCATTTCCTGACGGCGCGCCGATCATTTCGCACGCGAATTGAGTTGCTCCAGCGTCCGCTTCAAGTGCTCCAGCTTCTGCCCCGCCTCCCCCAGCTTGCCTTCTGCAGTCAGCCGCTGGTAGTCGGAAAGATCTTTGGCCGCCTGCGAGATCAAAGCGCTCCGCTCGGCAACTGCGCCTGAAGGCGTGGCCGACGCAGGCGCCTGTTGCCCGCCTTCCGCCACAGCGGTTGAAACGGTGGATGAGGCCGCTCCCCCGAACAGCCCAGCCAAGGCAGATTCGAAGTTCGGCCCGTAGGCCAACCGCTCTTGCAGGGCCAGCACCACCAGTCGCAGCTCTGGCATGGGGCTATGCTCCGCCTGCAGGTAAATTGGCTCTGCGTAAAGCAGCGCTTTCCCAATCGGAATCACCAGCAGGCCGCCGCGGCGCACATGCGAGCCTTGCTGGTTCCACAGTGTCAGTTGTCCCGAAAGTTGCGCGTTCTGGTCAATGCGCGCTTCGATTTGCAGGGGGCCGTCCACCAGTTTCGTTTTGGGGAAGTTGTAAGCCACGCAGGTGCCGTAGTGGACGCCGTCGCTGCGCCCGGCAATCCACCCAATCAGGTTATTGCGGTTGGCCGGCGTGAAGGGCAGAATTTCCACGAACTCCGTCCCGCTTTCTCCTGGCAGCTTCATGAGCACGAAATTCGGCTGCATCGCCTGCGTGCTCTGCTCCCCCGGCTCATTCATCCCTACTTCACTGGCTACATTCCACAAGTCCTCCCGGTTATAGAACACCTCCGGATTGGTCATGTGATACAAGGCGTAAACCTGGGCCTGCAGCGCCAACAGCAGTTCGGGGTAGCGCACGTGTTTTCGCAAATCCGCCGGCATCGCCGCTGCGTCTTTAAACAGTCCGGGGAAAACCCGCCGGTACGCGGCGACAATCGGGTCCTCGCGGTCGAAGACATAAAACGTGGTCGTGCCGTCGTAGGCGTTTATCGCCACCTTCACGCTGTTTCGCATGTAGTTAATGCGGTCATCGTTCAGCTGATAATGGGTGGAGTAGGGATAGGTGTCGGACCTTGTGAACGCGTCCATCATCCAGTAAAGGCGGCCATCGGCGCCCACTACGATGTAAGGGTCGGGATCATAAGTTAGAAACGGCGCCAGCGCCGTCACGCGCGCCCGCACATTGCGCCGCATCAGCAGCCGGCTGCCGCTATTTACGTCATCGCTGAACGGCAGCTTGGCCAAATCGCCGCGCGCCGCCGCAATCAGAACTCGCCGCAGAAATCCGCCGAGCACGATCCCGCCCGTGCCCTGGTACGAGGTGAAGCTGTTGCTCTCGCCTTGCGGGTAGTTGAATTCCTTCTGCCGCGTCTTCACATACACGTCGTCGTTGGTCAGTTCGCCGAAATAAATTTCTGGCCGTGTCACCGTAAGTCCTGGAACCGAGCTCTGCACCGGCATATTGCTGAGCAGCAGTTCCGGCAACCCTTCCGGCGTGAATCCATTCACTGGGTTCATGGTGATGCCGTACCCATGGGTGTAGATCAGCCTTTCGTTAATCCAATTGCGGCTGCTCTCCGGCAGTTTGTCCAGGTTCAACTCCCGCGCCGCCAACATCACCTGGCGCTCTTCGCCGTTGATTTCGTACCGGTCTATGTCTATGTCAGGAAAATCATAATAAGTACGGATTTCCTGGATCTGCCGCAGCGTATCCTGCAGCGCCCGCCAGTCCCACAGGCGGATGTTCTGCAGTGTGGGCTGGTTGTTCGCTGCGTCGGCCGCCTGCACGCTGGTTTCGGCGGGAAATTCGCGTTGCGAAACGCGGTCTAACCCGAATGCCTGCCGCGTCAGCTCGATGTTGCGCTTGATGTAGGGCTGCTCGCGTACCAGTTCGTTGGGTTTAACAATGAAGCTGCTGACGTACCAACCCGCTACCTGAAAGCCCAGGTAACAGGCAGCCGCCGGGATCATGGCCGCCACCAGCCAGCGCCCGCGTTGCGCCCGGATCGCGTTGGCCACGGCGATCCCCACACCCAGCAGGAGCGCAATGCACACCACCAGCAGCCCGGGCAGCGTGACGTGAGCATCGGTATAGCTCACACCGCTGAAAATCGTGTGACCCTCAAACAGACGATCATAGCGGCCCAGGTACACCTGCGCGGCCACCATCAGCAGGAGGAACGCAAATGCAATGGACAGTCCCCGCCACGACAACGGCCGGTATGTGCTGCGGCTCCGCTCCAGTGCCCGTGTGCCGCCGGCGACAACAACGAAAAACACCGCCACCACGCAGATGATCACCGCCAGCAGCGTCAGCCAGCCGGCGATAAGTTCCCACACCGGCAGCGTGAACAGGTAGAAGTTCAACGGCCTGCCGAAGATTGGGTCGACAGCGCCGGCCCCCCGCGGTGCATACCAATAGAGCGCCAGCATAGGCCACTGCGCCATCATTACCGCGCCGCTCGCCAGCCCGATCAACAGCGAGGCTGCAATCGCAATCAGGCGCAGAATAGGCTCCACCGGCAGCCGCAGCGGTTGTCCCCCGATCCAGATCGTGTGTCCGATTGGGAGATCGCTCAGATATGCCCACTGCAGCGCCAGAAACGTTCCGTAGAGTATTACGAAAGTGGCCGCCGCAAACGCCAGGAACACCGCCGACTGAATGCTTAGCGTCTTCCAGAACACATCGCCATAGCCCAGCGCTCCGAACCACAGCGCGTCAATGTAATAGGAGAGCCATGTGCCGCCGCCCAGCAGGATGATTACGACAGCCGCTAGAACCGCCAACAGCCAGCGCGGGCGCCGCGCGGAACGGATCACCGTCGGACGCACCGGCGGCCAATCGCTGGACCTGTGCATTTATCTACACCTCAATATCCAGCATAAACTTGTCTGCTTCAAGTTACGAACTCTCACCTTCCCCAATCTTGCGTGCCGCCTGCAAGTCTATTCCCAGTTGCTCCGCTTTCTTGTAAAGATGGCTGCGCTCCAGCCCCAGTGCCTTCGCGGTGTTCGTTACATGAAACTGGTTTCGTTTCAGTTCCGCCAGAATCGTTCCCCGTTCAAAATCGTCCACCCGCTCGGCCAGCGTGCCTGAAGCGCGGGCCTTTGCCTCGCCGCCGCCCTGCGCCTTGGGCAGTGCCATTTGCACCTCATTCACGTCCACGCTGCCGTCCGGCGAAAGCAGAATCATTCGCTCCACCACGTTGCGTAGTTCGCGCACGTTTCCCGGCCAGGGATAACTCTGCAGAGCTCCAATCGCTTCCGGCGTAAAGGGCGTCTCCTTCCACCCGTTTTGCGCGCACACCTGCCGCACAAAATGCCCGACCAGGGCGGGAATATCCTCGCGACGCTGCCGCAAGGGCGGCAACATTAATGGAAAGACGTAAATACGATGGAACAGATCCTGCCGGAATTTCCCCTGCTCCACCAGCGCTTCCAGGCTGCGATGGGTGGCCACGATCACCCGCACGTCCACCGGCGTCGGCTTGTCTCCCCCGATGCGCTCGATCTCGTTCTCCTCCAACACCCGCAGCAGCTTGGCCTGCATGGCCAGAGGCATGTCGCCGATCTCGTCGAGAAAAAGGGTTCCGTGCTGCGCCTGCTCGAACTTGCCCATATGTCGCGCTGCCGCGCCGGTGAACGAACCTTTTTCATGGCCAAACAGCTCCGATTCGATCAGCTCCGCCGGCACCGCGGCGCAATTCACCGTCACAAACGGTCCTCCCGCGCGCGAACTGCGTTCGTGCAGCGTGCGCGCCACCAGCTCTTTCCCCGTTCCCGTCTCTCCCAGGATGCAGACGCGCGTCTCGCTGGCGGCCACGCGTTCTACCTGCGCCATCACCCGGCGCATCGCCTCGCCCGCCCACACCATCTCGTGCTTGCCCAGGCGCTGCTTCAGCTGCCGGTTTTCTGATTCCAGCCTCTGCAGCCGCAGTGCGTTCTCCACCGTCAGCAGCAGCTTTTCCGTCGAAATCGGTTTTTCCAGGAAATCCAGCGCGCCCAGCTTAGTAGCCCGCACCGCCATCTCAATGTGCGCTTGTCCAGACATCATCACTACCGGCGCGCTCACTCCCTGCGCCTTCAAATCCTCCAGCAGCGCCAAGCCATCCTTGTTGGACATGACCACGTCCGAAAGAATCAGGTCGAAGCTCTGCGCCTTCGCGAGTTCCAGCGCCTTCGCCGCGTTGTCGCACACTGTCGCCTCATGCCCTGCGAGCCGGAAGGCGCGCGAAAGCGACGCCAGCGTGTTGGCTTCGTCGTCCACAATCAGCAGGTGTGCTTTGCCCGCCATGTCTGATCTTTATCCTGTCTGGGCGCTGAATTGCGCCGCATCTTCGCGGTGACGCGGCAGTTCGATCGCGAATGTCGTCCCCTGCCCGGGCGCGCTCTTCACCGCGATCCTTCCGTGGTGATCGCTGACCACTGATTGTGCGATGGCCAGCCCCAATCCGGTCCCATGTTCCTTGGTAGTGTAATAGGGCGTGAACAACCGGTCGCATTCCTCTTTGCTCAGGCCGCTACCGGTATCGCTTACCTCGATGACGAAGTTGTCCGCCCCGGCCCGGGTGCGTAAGGTGAGCGTTCCGCCTCGCGGCATCGCATCAATCGCGTTCAGCACCAGGTTGGCCAGCGCCCGATGCAGCAACTCCGGGTCCGCCGCCACTTTCCCCAGCTTGTCGTCAAGCTTCAGCTCCGCTGCAATCGCCGGCTTACCTTCTGCGCTTAGCTGCGCCTGGTGGACCTGCAGCACGTTGCGCACCAGTTCGTTGATGTCCACCGCCTGCAGTTGCGGCTGCGGCATCCTGGAAAATTCGCTGAAGCGGCCGACGATCGCCTTCAGATTTGCGATCTCGGCCAGCAGGGTGCTCGCGCTCTCACGAAACACTTCGTCGAACTGTTCCCCGCCGTGCTCCCGCGCTTTCAGAAGATTTTCCACCGTGATCTGCAAAGGAAACAGCGGGTTCTTCAGCTCATGCGCCAGGCGCCGCGCCAGTTCCCGCCACGCCGCCACCCTCTCCGCCTGCACCAGGCGCTCGCGCTGTTCCGTAAGCTCCCGCGTCATGCGGTTGAAGGCCTCGGCCATTTCGTTCAGCTCATGGCTCGCGTCCACGTGCGCCTGCGCCTGCCAGTTCCCCGCCGCCACTTCCCGCGCCGCCTCCGCCAGTTGCTCCACCGGACGCGTCACCCGGGCCGCCATCCAACTGCTCAACAGGATGGCCACCACCAGCGCTAAAACGGCCACCAGAAGCGACGCGGAGCGTATTCGCGCCTCCACCTCCACCAGCGCGCGCCGCGAGTTCCCCACCAGCAGCATGCCCAGCAGTTCGCCCTGTTCGCTTTTCAGCGGAATTGCATCCACGTTCTCGCTGTCGGCAGAATCTGAAGACCAGCTCACCACCCCGCTTTGTTCCGCCCCCGTGGCCTGAACCTGCTCGACCAGCGACTGCAGTTTCTCCGCCTGCCGTACTGGCCCGGCTGCATCTACCAGCGCTCCCGGGGAGTACGTACCCCCGCCGGCGGTGTACAACATCGCGCGCGTACCCGCCGGCAGCTCCAGCGAAGCCAGAAACTCCTGGTCCAGTCTCTGCCCACCGATCACATATAGAGGCCTGTCGCTCACACGGATGGGTCGCACCGCGAACAGCCCCAGAGCCGTGCCATTGGGCAGATCTTCCCGTTTTAGAAACGCATTAGACGAGGGCGCCTGACCTGCCTTGGTTAGCAGCGGCTCCTTGTATCCGAATTTTGCCGGCCATTGCGCCGAGGAAATAATGCTCCCGCCGGCGTCGGCTAGTTCGAGAAAGTCCAGTTCGTGAGGCTTGGCTTCGGAAGCCGCCTCGTTCACGTACGCGCCCGCGTTGCCCGGTTGCCGGCTTAAATCGAGCGCCATTCGCATGGCCGCCTCGCTGCCGGCTATGGCCTCTACCCGGGTCGCCACCTCCTGCCCGCGGCGGTTGAACTCGCGGTGAAACTGCGCCACCAGCGCTTGCGTTCGCTCCTGTTCCGACTGCTCAAAGGCGCGCTGCGTAATCACCGAGACCGTCCACGCCACTGCAGCCACCGCCACAACCACCGTCAGCGTGAATAGCAGCAGCAGCTTGCGGCGGAAACTCACGGCGTGCTCCCCAGCCAAACATCGGCGAGGTGCCAGCCCCCTGCAAGGTCAGCGTGCCAGCCGTTTACGCCCGGCCCCAGGGCCGTCGCTTCCGGCACATGGGCCAAAGGAATAATGCGGCCCGACTGCAGCATCTCCTTTTCCCGCCCATAGAGCTCTTCCGGCGATGTCCCCTGGAACTGCGGAGCCGGTAAGCCCGCCGCTCCCGCAGCCACCTGCAGCGCCAATTGCGGCTGCGCCGACGCTAGTCCGATTCGCGCCAGAACTAAATCGGCATTGGCAGGCGAGGCCACCGCCTGTACTCTGATTCCCGCATCCCGCGCATTCAGCGCCACCCGCTCAGCGATTAACTGATTCGTCGGGTCGCTTGCGTCGTAGGACAGCGTCATGGTGCCCGCCGACCCTGAAACTCTTGCGTTCTCAGCTTTCTCGCCTTCCTGCCCAAAAAGCATGGCATAGCCGGTCATCCAGTTAGGCAGGACTGTCTGTGACGACTCTCCCTGGCCTTGCAGCAGCACATTCACGATAGAAACGCGATCTATCGCAGCCGATAGCGCCTGCCGCACCCGCACTTCGTCTTCCGATTGCGTCGAGCGCGTGAAGACCAGCGCGACGACCTCGTCCGGCGGCGACTCCACTATGGTCCGGCCCGCGGAACTCAGCCGCCGCGCCTGCTCGGGAGCTGCCTCCACCACGTCCGCCTTGCCCAACTCCAACGCAACTATCTGCTGACGCCAGTTCTGCCCCAGCGTGACCAGCACCGAGTCCGCAAACGGCCGCCCTTCCCAGTAATCCTCGTTCGCAGCCAGCGCGAGGCTCTTCCCCGGTTGCCAGTCGCTGACCGCAAAAGGGCCCGTACCCACAACCTTATTCCCTGCGCGATGGGTAATCCCATTCCGCGGCAGAGCCAGTTCTGCGGGCAACTCCACATCCGGCGCAGCAGTTTCGATTACCACCGAATCGCCATCAGCGCTCACCGCCCATGCCGGGTTAGCCGCACGCAATGAAGTAGCCACTGCTTCTGCCGTCAACGGTGTCCCATCGTGAAACTTCGCTCCCGTGCGTAGCCAGACCTCCCAATGCTGGTTGGAGGAATCGCCCTGCCACCGCGTAGCTAACTGCGGCTGCAGACGGCCGTGCGTGTCGAAACGGGTTAATCCCTCAAATATAAGCGGAAAAATGCGCGTTCCCTGCGCAGCACTCAGCCTCGCTGGGTCCAACGAAACCGGCGCCTCCCGCACCATAATTCGCAGCGTGCCGCCATAATGCGGCCGCACCTCCGCGGCGCCGGCCAGCGCCAGAACGCTATTGACGGCAAGCAACAGCCAGGCTATACGCCTCATATTTCCCCGTATCCGGATTTCGTTCCACCGCCACCGCGCTCCCGTCGTCTTTGCTCCACAGGGCGGTCAGTGAGCCGCCGAACTCAGCCGCCGTGCCCACCGCAGCGGGCTCGCGGTCCATGATTTCGTAGGCACGCACGCTGTCGCCGCTGCCATTTTTGGCGGAAGCCAGTATCTGCCATCCCGAAGCGCAGTCGCTTTTCACCGCGGCAATGTCACTGCCCCACGGAACCTTGGGCATGACATCATTGACACCGTCCACCAGGTGCACCGAACCATCCACCGCCGCAAGCACCCACAGCGTGTATTGCTGGCGCGGCAAGCTGGCAGCCGAATAAAAAGGTGGAAATGTGTTCTGCTTTCCGATCCCCGGCGCCACCGCCCCGGTAAAGAAATTCCGCGCCGGCGAATAGAAACCGCGCACTCCGGACGACCCTGTCCCCAACGGCCAGGGATCGTCCGCCTGGTGGCACTCCATGCCCAGTGGGGAACTCAGCACCGCCTGGCACAGTATTCCCGGCAAATACACATCAAACAGGTGCTCGCGGTTGAACACAATGCGCCCGTGCAAGTCGCGCGGCCACGGACGGGCGTGCGTAATAGAAAAGGTCTGCTCCTGCCGCCATTGCCCGCCCTTCCCGCTGAACAGCGTGACTTTCTCCCCGTCCAGCACCAGCAGGTGCTCCGGATTCCCGCCCGGCAGCGCGGTAGCATCCAGGATGGGAGTTTCCTGCGACCACAATAAACTTCGGTGAATGGTCAGCGGCGCACTCGGTCCCAAGCTCCCGGTTGCGGGCGTGCCGGGAACCGAAACCATCAGCACCTTCTCGTCGCCCGTTCCCTGTCGCACCTGCGCAATCCACAGGTAGCTTTGCGCACTTTCCGAAAAGGTGACGTCCACGGTTGCTGCCTGCCCGCTCTCCTGTACTTGGACACCGAGGGTTCCCAGTTCGGCAACCAGCGCTCCCCGCACCTGCTCCACCTCCGCCGGTCGAAGGGAAGAATGATTGGTGACCTGCAGCGCCACCGCGCCCGGCCCTGTAACGCCTGCAATCTTCTGCGCCAGTGCCCGGGCCGGCGTGCCCCAATCGGCGCCCCGTGCGGCTGACAATAGAAGAAGCAGTCCTAGAGCTACGCCGAGCATCCGAGGCTTGCCGCGTCGCAGAAACATGTAGGGATACTGCGAATTATAAGCTGGCACCTTCCCCCTCCCTGTTCCCTCGCGGGGAACCTCGGCCTCGCAGCGAACTGCTGGGCGGCCCTCCGGCACTGCGCCTTCGGAACCGCCGGTGTCCTCTTACTGATTGGGTGGATCGTCCGGCGGCGCCGGCGTGGTGTGGCTGCCCATGCTCAACCCGCGCAGCAGATCATTAGCGAACATGAATTTGCCGTCCGCGGGCACCACCATGATCTGCAGCTTGTCGGAAAGCTTTTCCGCAATGATCTTGTTAATGAGCAGCGGATTCTGCTTCAGCACCGAGCCTTCGCTCTGCATCCGCTGCGTATCCGCCGCCGCAGTCACGCGAATGCGCTCCGCTTCCGCCTCCGCCAGCAGTTTGCGCCGCTCCATCTCCGCCTTGCTGTCAATCACTTTGGCCTGCGCGTTCGCCTCCGCGTTCTGCACCGTGGCCTCCTTGCGCGCCTGTGACTCCAGCCTGGTCTGCTCGATCTGCTGCTTTTTTAGCGGCAGCAGGTACTTCATCGCATCGGCCTCGCCCTTAGCCTGTAATACCCGCACCTGTGCCTGACCTTCCGCCTGCTTCACCTGCTGCGCCTTCGTCGCCTCCGCTTCCAGTTCCGCAATTCGCACCTGCTTCTGCTGAATTTCCGTCTCCACGCCCATGCGATCGTTCTGCTGCTCCTTCAGCAACAGGTCCTCCAGGCCCTTCGCGTATTCCGGCGGCAGCTGAATGTCGCGCAGCATTACTTCCTTCACCACGATTCCATCTGCCTCCAGCTTGCGCGTTATCGCTTGCGCCGCCCGCCGCTGCACCTCCTCGCGCTTGCTGGCGAAAACTTCGCGGACAGTGTAGTTGGGTACCAGTTCGCGCCACGTGCTGGCCACCACCGGCGGCACCAATTCCTTCTCCACCGGTTGCGGAAGATTGTTCAGGATGTAATCCAGCCGGCCCGAATCCAGCCGATAGCGCACCGTGATGGCCAGCCCCAGCGTCAGCCCTTCCTTGGCCTGCACTTTCATTAACTCGGTCGCACCCGCGGCAGCAGCTGGTTTGGCTGACATCGCGTGGTCCTCCATGCCTCCCGTGGTGAACAACTGGTCACGCGTATCGAACAACACCACTCTGTCAATTAATGGCCGCACCACGTGCGCGCCGGGATACAGTGTTCCTGCCAGTGTTCCTGAAAGCTGGCTCACGCGGACACCGCCCATGCCCGCCGGCACCACCACCAGGCTCATGGCTATCAGAATGGGCGCCCAGGCCAGAACTACCAGCGCCAAACCCACCCGCCAGCGCACTTCGCGTTCTTCCGGCGCCGGCTCCCCCGGCTGCAACTGCGCCAGCGCCCGCCGCGCCATCGCCATCAGGTAAAAGTCATATCCCAGGACCGCCGCCGCCGATCCGAACATCGCTATCCCTACTGCCATCAGCAAATACTTAATCAGCAACATACTCGTCCTCCCTCCGCCTCTGTTCTGACCTCTGCGCGTGGGCGCGCGCGAACATCAGCCGGAACATCCCGCCCACCACCACCTCTTCCACCAGCAGCGCGATGGCTACTGAAAATCCCACTCCCGCTACCGCGAACACCGCCGTCATTGCGTTCTCCATGACGATCCCCTTTACTGGCCTGCCGCTGGCTGCGACGCGGCCGAAGGCTGCATCATTGCCGGTCCGCTCCCGAACACTCGCGCCGTATACGCATCGCGTTCGGCGCGGATCTCCACCACGTCGCCGACCCGCACCAGATTGAAGAATTGCGCGATGTCGCCATTGCTCATGCGAATGCAGCCGTGCGACGCCGCGCGCCCGATGGAGCGCGGCTCATTAGTCCCATGGATTCCATATCCTTTGCGGTTCAGCCCCACCCAGCGTGTTCCAATGGGACTCTCTTCGCTCGCGGGAATCACCACATGCGGGTGGTAGTAGGTGGGATTGGTGATGCGGTTGACGATGGCAAACTCGCCGCTCGGGCTGGGGCTGAGGGATGACCCCACGGCCACGCGGTAAACCTCCACCACCTTGCCGTCTTCCAGCAGCGCCAGCTTGCGGTCCGGAATGCTGACCAGCACAACACGCTTCGGCCCCGTCGTGGCAGTCGCTTTCGGCGCCCGCGTCGTCTGGGGGCCTGCAGCAGGCATCGTCTGCGACGAGCCCGGCACCATCATCAGCGCCATCAGACTCAGGAAGATGAGTACCTTTTCCGCTGCTTTCTTCAGTCGCCGCCGGCTGTTCTCTCCCATGGTTGCCACCTCGCTGCTGACCTGCGCCAGCACAAGTGGCAACCCCATTGCCGTTCACATATTGCTGAAGAGGAAGGACTTACAGTCGAGGTATTTCACTCGAACGTGTGCTGACCAACACGCCGTGTCACCCTGACCACAAAACGCTTGCGATGCTTGTGTAGGCACGGGCTCGGCCACGTGCGGGCGGTCGAAGACGTTATCTCGACCGCCTTACCAGGGCGTCATCCTGAGGCGCTTTCAGCGCCGAAGGATCCGGCGGGCCATCACGCTTCTTCGCGGTGCACCTTATGCCTAATACCTACTACCTTCTTATGATTGTCATGCTGAGCGCAGCGAAGCACCTGCTTTTTTCTGATGCCGGCAACTAGGCCTCGACATGTACCCCGACCGTGTGTTCGCTTCCACGCTGTGGGTTTCCGACCACATCTGCTGCTTGCTCCAAATCTCTAAATTCTGCGCCATCAACATGCTGTTCTCTGGCCCTCCTTTTGCCCTTTGCCTCGATGGGCCCAAGGAGGGGACCAAATATGAAGCCAGCAACCAAGAATTCTCGCAATCGCCGCGCAGTCATTCTGCTCGGCACGCTCGCCGCCCTGGTGGCGACGCTTGCCTGCTCCGGCAAACCGAGCAAGCAGGCCGTGAACTCGCCCGTTTCTTCCACCGCAACCGTAAAGCCGGTGGCGCTTTCCACCGTGGTACCGGTTGTCTCGCAACCGTCATCTGAAGTCGTGAGGCCGAAGAAGTCGGATGCCGTGAAGTCCGGCAACTTCCTCAGCCGCGACTACGGAGTTTCCTTCCACTACCCCTGGCAGTACGCGTTCCTCAGCGCGCGCGCCGTGGCCAATGGCGATTCTCCGCTCAAAGCCAGGTCCGACGGCCATGATGGGCAGTTCACCCTGGCTCGGGTGGAAATCCCGCAGGGATTTTATCCTGACACGGATTTTGAGAGCGGCTACTTCACACTCAGCCTGAACGAGAACCTGAACGAGCAGGAGTGCCTGCAGGTGCTCAGCCCCGCCCAGGACGCCAAGCTGGACACCGTTTCCATCCAGGGACAGGACTTTCACTGGATCGAAACTTCCAGCGCCGGGCACGGCGAGGCATCCCTGGTGCGCAATTACGTCTCTTTCGAAAACGGAACCTGCTACGAAATCGAAATGGGCGTGAAAACCGCGAACAAGGATGGGATGGCGCGGGAACTCAACCCCGACCTGGTGATGAGCCGCCTGGACTCCATTCTGCAGACGGTGAAGATTGTGCCGGCAAGCCAGCCTGCGGCTTCGGCCGTGGAAAGCTCGGCCGCCGACGCGCCCGAAGTTTCGCCCAAGTAGTCCCGCCTTTTTCCCCAGCCGGCTGCGTGCCCTTGCTGAGCGAAGGCTCAGCAGGGGCACTCGGTTTGGAACCTCCGCCCGAGGCGCGTCCCTGGACAAACAGTTGGGCCACTGCGGGACTGGCTTCTGCGGTAAACTTCGCTACCCGCGCAGATGTGGCGCTAGTCTCCAGTTCGTTCGCGGGCTGCCCGCAAACTTCCACCAGCAGGCCGTCTTCGCTGCGCCGTCTGAAGACTGCGCTCACGTGCCTCATCCACTGCTGGATGGGACGGTCATCCCCAATGACTTCCGTCTTCGTCCGCCAATAATAGGAGCACACCGCCAGTTTCGAAGCGGGTGAGACGGCCGTTATCTCAGTGTATTTGCGCTGCTGCAGGCCGCTAGGCCCCGCCCGGCGGTTGGTAACAATCCACCCGCTCGCGCGCATGCAGTAGTCGGGGCTATGCACCCCCGCCGTGGTCGGGACGATATAAAGCTCCAGCGGTGCGCCAGAAGGATTGGAATATTCCCGGCAGACAACTCCGGTCCCGCCGTAAGCCGAGCGCGCCGCTTCGCAATCAGGTGTAAGGGCTTCTCTCCCAGAGTAGTCCCCAACTTGGTAGGGAAACTCATTCAACGTCTCGCTCCCCAATATGGATGACTCAGCTTTGGGCTTTGGCCTAAGGAGATGCGGTGTAGCAATGCCCACACAAAGCATAAAACTCAGCACCGCGTAGCTCTGTGTCCGTCGGTTCCCAGCCGCGCAAGGCTGGGGCGACGGCAGTGGTCTGCTGCTGCTGACGTGCCGGAACTCACCACAATCTAGGAGCTTGGCCAAATAAAACAGCAATGTGATGGGCAACAGAAAAATGAGAAAACCCGTTATGTAATCCCACGCTTGCTCGTACTTCAGAAAACCCGGGCCCAAGCCGGCAACGGCACAAACATCGCCCAGTAGCCGGATGAAATTTCCCAGGTAGGCCAAGGGGACAGCCGCCGCCAGCAGCACTGCCTTTTTTCGCCAGCTCCCGGCGAGCAGGTACACATACATCGTTGCCAGGAAGAGCATCGCCAGAGAGGACCGTACTCCGTTGCAAGGTGGCGCCACATTCGCCGCCAGCGAGGCCGGGCCCAGCAGGATCATGGTTCCAGCCCGCTGCACATTGAACCCCGCCAAATTCACAAAAAACACCGTGACCTTGGCGCACATTACCTGCAAAGGAAAGTCAATGCTGGCCAGCAGTGGTGGAGGCACAGGTATCAGCAACAACAGAAGCGCCAGGGGAAAAGCCAGGGTACGCAGCATTTGCGCGCCATAAAGCCCGAGCACGATGCCGCTCAGGGTCAAGGCGATCAGCAGCGGGGTAAGGGAAAACCCGATCTGCATTACCCCTAATAGGGCCGTTGCCGCAGTTCCAACTCCTGCTATAACTAATCCCGCTCTGGAGGTCTGCGCCGTACTGGCTCCAGTCTTCAGCCTGCAATACGCAACCAACAGGCTCACCAACGGTACCAGCGCGAACAGAGAGTACGTGCCGTCCATGATCCACAAGTGGGCCATCGCCACAACACGGTCCCAGAACAGGAGCGTCAGTAAACCTGTAAGCAGTGCGGCGTAGAGGACGGGCCTCAGCCGCGAATGCGCCCCGGTTAGACCCACGCCATTGCTATCTGGATGTGCGGGAACGGACATATTGCCAAAACAAAGAAGCGCCGCCAAGTAAACCCAACACCAGGGTGGGATTTTCCGGTGAATGCCGCCCGTGCCCGAACGCAGCTAGCGGCAACATGCAGATAACCACGAGCACCCGTAGCGTTGAGGCCCAAAGGTCCCGGGTCTTCGGTAAATCCACTACACACCTCGCTAGGTTGTGGGGATTTTCCCTACTAGACTCGCCGCTCAGTTCTGAAAGCGCAATTATTTATCTCGGCTCCGGTATAGAAAGGGTAAACACTCCTCCAGCAGTCTTTATCCGCGCCGAATGGCTCGGTAACGTTTTACATTTCAAAAGCAAGACTCGAAGCGTGCGCCACAATTGGCCTAAGATGATGGGAAGAAGGCGATTGCAACCGCTGATGAGCTCAGGCGTCTATCAATAAAAGTACTGTGGAGATGGGGCTTCGCCCGAGGGCGGGGCAGAGCCCCGCCCCCACACAATCGCTGAGAGGACAATTTGTGGCAGCGCAGGCTATAGGAGAAACAGGGATGGATGCGAAAGAGTTTCGTGATTTAGGACATCAGGTTGTTGATTTGCTTTCTGACTACCTCGGCCACATCGAAGAGAAACGGGTTTTTCCTGACACGGAGCCGCGCGTGGTCAACCGGTTGTTTGCCGAGCCTCTGCCCCAGGACCCGACTTCCGCTCCGCAAGTGCTTCGCGAACTCGAAGAAAAGCTGCTTCCCTACTGCACCCACGTGGGCCACCCAGGATACATGGGTCTTATAACGCCCACTCCCAGCCCCGTTGGGATTATCGCGGACTTTATCTGCTCGGCGCTCAACCAGAACATCGGCGCCTACTCCATTGGGCCTTCCGCTGTTGCCATGGAGCGCAGTGTGGTGCGCTGGCTCACCGACCTTTGCGGCTACGACGCCAACGCGGGAGGCAATCTCACCAGCGGCGGCATGATGGCCAACTTCATCGCTCTCAAGCTTGGACGCGATGCGGTGACCCATGATCTCGCGCAACATGACGGAATCCAACAGTGCTGGGCAGTCTATGCATCGGAGGAGCGCCACGTCTCAGTGGATAAGGCCGTGGATGCCATCGGACTGGGTCGCAAAGCATTGCGCCCCCTACCTACTGACTCGGACTTTCAGCTCCGTCTCGATGCGCTGGAAGAAGCCATCGCCCAGGACAAGCAGAACGGCATTCGCCCCATGTGCATTGTGGGCATCTTTGGCACCACCAACACCGGCGCTGTGGATAACATCCGCGAACTGCGCCGTATCGCCGACCGCGAAAGCATGTGGCTGCATGCGGACGCCGCCTATGGCGGCGGCATGTTGCTCTCTCACCAATCGTCCATGCGCGCACGCGGCCTGGAACTGGCGGATTCCATCACCATTGATCCGCATAAATGGTTTTACGCTCCCCTCGATGCCGGCGCGGTGCTGGTCAAAGATCAGCGCCGCCTCACCGCCTCTTTCGGCATGAAGCCTTCTTATCTGACCGACGAACTCGACCAGGCCGACGAGCGCTATCAGTACTACGTTCACGGCTTCGAGCAGTCCCGCCGCTTCCGCAGCCTCAAGGTCTGGATGAGCTTCAAGCGCTACGGCGCGCGCCAGATCGGCGAGTGGATTGACAACAACGTGCGCCAAGCCAGGCACCTCTACAATTTGGTTGAGAAGCATGCTGAATTTGAACCGGCCAGCAATCCGCCCATGTCCGCCATTTGCATTCGGTTTAAAAACTCAGCACTGAACGAGGCGGAGTCGAAGAAGCTGCATGCCGAAGTGGCGCAGCGAGTGGAGCAGAGCGGGAAGTTCTGGATTTCGACTACCGAACTGAAGGGCAAATCCTGGTTCCGCATCAATCCGGTTAACTTCCGCACTCGCCAGCAGCACATGGAGGAACTGTTCGCGCTGCTGCAGCAGGAGTGCCACGCTGTGCTGCGCGAGAAAGCCGCAATAGGCCGGGCCAGCGACTAGAACAGGCAGCAAACGGCTTCGGGAAACCGGATTCCTTCGTGTCCTTTGTGTCCTCTGTGGTGAAAAACCTATTTTTTTTCGGTCACATCCACATAGGCGCGCGTCTTTTCCCAGTCAATATTCATCACGCAGGAGCGCGGGTCCGCCTTTTGAAAGCTGATGGTGAAATTCTCCACGTTGGAGGGTAAGGCTTGAGTTTTCATGTCAACCCGTGCCAGGTCGAACTGCTTTCCAGGATAGGGGATGC